>DATMYB010000186.1:0-10852 GCA_035561215.1 Syntrophomonas sp.
GAAGGAAAAACAAGGAAAATATGATTGAAAAAATGTTTGAGCCGCAAAATACCGGCATGCGTATGTTCCCGGGCTACGTTGCAGTCATTCATAAAGCCAGGATATCCTGGGAAAATGATGTAAAAGTTCTGAAGAAATATGTATTGGCAACAGCTATTGTAAATCTTAGCACGGATACGGTCGAAAGTGTTTTCCGAAAAGCAGAATTTGATTGGGGCAACATATCGGCAAGCAAATATACGGAGTTTTTTGCCAGCCTGACAGAAATGCTGTATGACGAGGAAGACGTATACCGATACCAGTCAAAGTTTTCTCCGCAAGCTTTAATTGATGCCTATACAGGCGGAATATCGCGGATCACGGCGGATTACCGGTATAAAAACAAGCAAGGAAATATCCTCTGGTTATCAACTACTGTCGAAATGTTTGCCGACCCTGTATCGCAAGATTTGTATGCGTTTGGCATCGTCAAAGATATTAACGAGCAGATAAAATGGGAGTTCAACCTGCCTGTAGAGATTGCCAGAGACCCTGAGACGCATCTCTATACCATCGAAACAGCTGAATGCATTATCAAGACAATCCTCAAAAACAATACCCCGGCCAGTACCAGATGCTCTTTGGTTCTTGTTGAGATAAATACCACATTGACGATCAGAAACCTGGCCGAAGATAAAAGCGGTAATCAAATCCTTGTTTTAACGCAACAGCTGTTCAAATTGTTATTGGACAGTGAATGTGTAATCGGCAGGTTCAACTGTAATCGTATGATTCTATTCTGGCCCAATGTCGCCTCTGACGAATGGGTCAGAGAACAAATCGAGGAAATGATCGCCGAAATCCGATATCTGTACAGATTAAACGATATACCGGAAAACATAACCTTCACGGCAGGTATAACAACCGAATATTATGATGCGGATTATGCAAAGATGTTCGCACAGGTTTCCTGCATCTGTGAAAAAACCCGCAGTGAATACAAAGATACGGTAACAACATTTGACAAATTTTCTGCAGACAGCATGTACGTGCCGGCTGTAATGGATGCACAATCGCTTGTTCCGGTTTCGCCGGTGAAGGCGAATCGTCCGTTGAATGCCGAAGAAAAAAACGTTATGATCAATATTCTTACATATATACATAAGATACATAACTACGATGCTTTCATTAATGTACTTTTACGGGAACTGGGAAAATTCTATCAAGCGGATCGAATTTATACGTTGGTCCTGGAAAAAGAAACCGCTGCCGTTACCGCACAGTATGAATGGCTGGCCCACGGCAAAAGCAGTATCCTGAAAATTATAAAAGATATACCGATTGCCGAAATGCCGCTCATGCAAAAAATCTTTGCCTACAAATGTCATATTCTGCACGAAGAAAAACCCGTCATACAGCTCTTTGAAAGCCACTCAACCTTGAATACGGCAATAAAAAAATGTATTTTCGCTCCGATCGATGTAAAAGGAAAAATACTAGGTTTTTTATGCATTGAAAACCCGAAAATCTATGCTGACAATATAGCGCTGATCACAACGCTCCTACCGATCGCGGTTTTTGAACAAACACGTTATGGAACCAGCTATTTCGGAGAAAATACCGTGGGGCGGGATGTATTGACAGGACTGATGAACTATGAAGCCTATATCGAAATGCTGCATAAATTAAACGCAAATATTTATCTTTCCCTTGGTGTGCTGCGTATTGACATACAATCCCTGAACCGTATCAATACCGTACGAGGCAAGGATTTCGGAAACAAGTTGCTTCTATTTGCCGCAAAAGCAATGACGCGCATATTTGATGGGACAAATATGTACCGGATTTCCGGACAATCATTTGCACTTCTATATCCCAATGTAATCAGTCAGGTATTTATGGAAAAATGCCAGCAATTGCAAACAGAATTGGACAGCCGCTATCCAGGCACTTTTAACCTCGGTTATACCTGGGCGGAAAAGCACTTTACAGCCCACAAGCTGGTTGAAAACGCCGAAAAAATATTGCAATATAACATACAGTCACTGGATGCAACCAACAAATTTACCATGCGTAATCAGGCCGAGGCATTGATGGCACTCAAATCAGGTATCGTAAACGGCCGGTATGTGATTTACATTCAAAGCAAGAACCGTATCGATACCGGACAAGTGATCGGCGGCGAAGCGCTGGTGCGATATTTGGACCCAAAGTGCGGCATCATTGCGCCGGATGAATTTATAGAGCGGATGGAAAAAGAAAACATCATCCGCGATCTGGATTTCTATGTATTCGATCAAATCCTGCAGATCATGCATAGCTGGAAGCGGAACAGAAGAAAACTGGTACCGATCTCGGTAAACTTTTCAAGGCAAACATTGCTCGACCGTTCCGCCCTTTCCTATTTGCTCGATATACACAGGCGCTATGATATACCTGCGGAAATGATTGAAATAGAACTAACCGAAAGTATCGGCAACATCGAACGGGAAGTAATCGCGCGCGCTGTTAAAGGTTTGAAGGAGCATGGTTTCAAGCTGTCTCTGGACGATTTTGGCGCGGCGTACTCCAACCTGTCATTGTTGACCAGCGTATCATTTGATTCGGTCAAACTCGATAAAGGTATCATCAGCAATTTCACCGTAAACAAAATCAGCAACACCATTGTGGAAAGTATGATTAAAATCTGCGAGAGTATGAATGCCTTGTGTATCGCCGAAGGTGTGGAAACAGAGAAACAAGCCCAAGCCCTCCTGCAGGCAGGGTGTAAATACGCACAGGGATATTACTATGATAAACCCTTGTCAGTCAGCGCTTTTGAGAAAAAATATCTGAAGCAATAAAACCATGGTATGCGCCGACCCGGCGGTACGCTGACTCCAACTAACCCGGACACAATCTATATGAGTTTATATTCTGCCATCTACCCTACCCCCGCTATATACTCCAGCAAAGTTTGCACCGCAGCGGAGCAGGCTGCGCCTTTTTTGGTGATGGTATAGGTTCCCCACATAGTACCGTTTAGGTTTAGGGGCAACATGCGGACGGAGGGGTGGGCAACCATGTTCAGGGTTTGTTTATGTCCGAAAGATATGCCTTGGTTGCACAGTACCATGTTGTTGGCGGTGTTGGAATCATAGGTGACTAAAACGATATTAGGATGAAATCCCGCTTCACGGCACTTGGCCATGAACAGATTGTGCATGTCGCATTCTTCTCCAAGGGAGATAAAGGGCTGATCCTGCAAGTCTGCAATCTGGATGCATTCTTTGCCCGCCAATTCATTTTCCCGGGAGATCTGCAAATACAACTGACCTGACCGGACCAGGCAGTAATCAAATTCCTGAATAATATCCGGCGCGCTGCTGAGGATGCCCAAGTGAACCTGCTGTGACCTCACTCTCTCACGCACGATCCTGTCCGTATATTCCTCCAATGAAAGAGAAATCTCGGGGTGATCTTTGCTGAAAGCATCAAACAGACCGACCGGCAGGGTATTCAGCGAACCCGTACCTATCGCAGCTCTAATCGGAATGCGACTTTTGCCTGCCCAATTCTGCATGGATTCCTCCAGCTCATTAAAGGAACCGATCAGGGAAGCCGAATGTTCCGCCAGATATTTACCGCAGGAAGTGAGTACCAGCTTATTATTGTTTTCAACAAATAAGCGTTCGCCGATTTCTTTTTCCAATTCATGAATCGCTTTGGATAACGCCTGCCGGGAAAGATAGAGCCGCTCAGCGCTTCTGCTGAAATTCAAATCCTGACTGAAAGCAAGAAAATAACGCAATTGCTTGATGTCCAAGCCTTTTTCCCCTTTCAAACAACGGTTAAGAGCAACTTTTTGTTGCTGATTCTGCAAAACAAAAATGCTTTTTCAGCAATGTTGTACTTAATATAATAATTTTAAACAAAATGACTGTCAAAATAAACTAATGTTAAAGGGGAGAAGCAGATGAGTGAGGAAAAATTTGAAATTTCAAGGAGGAATTTTATCAAGGGCGCAGCTGCCAGTGCGGCCGGAATCGCTGTCATGGGGGTAGCAGGCGGATGTTCTCCTTCCCAGGAAGAAGATGCGGCGCCCAAACTAAAAGTTTCCGAAACCGTCTCAACCGATATCGTAGTGGTCGGCTCGGGCTCATCGGGTATATGTGCAACGGTACAGGCAGCTGAATTAGGCACCAAAGTTATTTTGCTGGAGTCCAACTCGGTACTGGGCGGCAACGGCATCCTCACCGAAGGCATGTTTGCTCTGGGCAGTTCCCTGCAGAAGAAAACCGGAGTGGGCACCGACATCACCTTCCGTGAGATCATTGCCACCGAACAGGAATACTTCAACTACCGGGTGAACGCTTTGTTCTGGAAAGACATGGTGGAGAACTCCGGAGATAACCTGGATTGGCTGATCCAAAACGGGGTAAAATTTTCCGGCGTCGTCGATAATTATTACGGGTTGGGGAAAATTCCGGTCTTCCATTGGTTCCTGGACGGCAAAGGCAAGAATTTCATCGAGCCGATGGCAGCCAAGGCCAAGGAGCTGGGCGTTACGATCAGAATGAAAACCCCGGCTGCGGATCTGATCGTGGAAAACGGCAAAGTCGTGGGCATCTATGGTAAAAAAGAGGACAACACGCTGGTCAAGATCAACTGCAAGGCGGTCATCCTGGCTTCCGGCGGATACGCCAACAATAATGAAATGATGGAAGCCCGCGGCTATGATATGACTTACACCATTAACCAGGGTAATCCCGGCCATAACGGCGACGGTCTCAGAATGGCCACCGCCGCCGGCGGTGCGGATGTATCCCTGCAGAGATGCTTTTTAAGAGATCCGTATTCTTACGGCATCAATTTCTTCGGCACCATGACCCAGGCGATCCACCGGGGC
Organism: Syntrophomonas sp.; assembly: GCA_035561215.1. Classification (GTDB taxonomy): domain Bacteria; phylum Bacillota; class Syntrophomonadia; order Syntrophomonadales; family Syntrophomonadaceae; genus Syntrophomonas_B. Next base: position 4,868 of record DATMYB010000186.1, read on the forward strand.
GGTCCCTTCCTGTGGGTCAACCAGGACGTCGAACGCTATTGCAATGAAAATTGCGGCGCCTTCACACCGGGCAACAACTCCAACGCTGTTCATACCCAGGCCAAGTCTTTCCTGATTTTCGACCGGGCGTTGCTGGAGACCCTGGCGCAAAAAGTGGAAAACCTGGTTCAGGATGTGGAAGATGCCGTAGCCAAATGCCCCGGTAAGAATATCTACCAGGCCAATACCTATGAAGAATTGGCCCAAAAGGTCGGATTGAACCCGAAGGCCATGGCAGCTACCATCGATCGCTATAACACCCTCTGCAGCCAAGGCGTGGACGAGGACTTCAATAAGCCGGCGGATAAAATGGCGCCGGTGTCAACATCCCCGTATTATATATTCCGGCAGGACCTTTCCTTTTGGACATCGATCGGCGGGATTCATACCAATCGCAAAATGGAAGTCATTAACGAGTCGGGCGTAGCGGTGCCGGGATTATATGCAGCCGGTACCGACGGCTGCGAACTGTATCGTGAAACCTATACTATGAATGTGCCGGCTTCCTGCAACGGCAATAACTGCAATTCAGGCAGAACTGCCGCCCGCAACGCGGTAGCGTCAGCGAAAAAATAGAGCGTCGCCGGTATTCGTAATGCTGTGTGCTTCTTCCATGAAGCAAACAGCATTACTGCTTCCTGTTATATATCTCCCAATTACCTGCCGTAAACAGCAGGTCCGATCTATGTATAAGGAAACAACAGGGAGGGTTTGGGCTTGTATAATACACCAACGAAACGATATGGCGCCTTGGTATACGCTTCCATCTTTTCCATTATGGTGCTGCAATTCACCTTAGCCATTGTTACCCCCGGCCTGGGAGCAATTGCAGAGGGATTGCCTGGCGTACGAGTCGAACTGATCCAGATGATCCAGTCTATTCAAGGCCTGGTAATGGTCCCGGCAGCATTGCTGGTCAGTGTGTTGGATCGCCATATTGCCAAGCGACAGATTCTGTATATCGCCATAGCCTGCATTCTTATCGGCGGAACTGCCCCCGGCTTTGGCGGCGGAATCTATTTCATACTCTTATGCCGGGTTATTTATGGTTTTGGCTATGGTTTGGTTTTCCCTTTGGCTTTTGCCGTTATTGACGGTTTGTTTGAAGGCAAGCAGCGCGACGATATGGTCGGGTATGAGAATGCGATCGGGTCTTTCTCAGGAATTTTGCTGCAGTTTCTGGGCGGTATCCTGGCGGCGATATCCTGGCGGGCTATATTTCTCGGCTACTTTATAGCCATTCCTTTCGCCCTGCTGATCATCTGGAAGCTGCCTGAGCCGCCTCAAAAAGAAACTGGTGCAGGCAAGGGTTCCAAGCAAACCGGTTACACTGCCGGGCTGACCAGAAATACCTTGGCGCTTACCTCGCTGAATATTGTGAACTGGATCATGATTTTTACCTTTATGACCACTATCTCTATTGTATTTACCGTTGAGGCTATTGCCCCTGCCCGAAATGCCGCCTATATTCTAATGTTATTTACGTTCTGTGCTTTTTTAACCGGCCTGGTTTATGGCAAAGTCCGCCTGGCCATTGGCAATTATACGCTGGCGCTTTCCCTCGGTTTATTGGGATGCGGTTTAACGATTTGTCTGCTGTCGGCTTCCATAGCAATGTTTTGCCTGGCCGCAGTCATATTCGGCTTTGGGTTTGGATTTTATACCCCGGAAATCAATGTGCTGATTATGAACAGCGCCGCACCGGAAGCATCCACCGCTTCCAATTCCCTATTCGTTGCTTCTACCGGAATAGGCCAGTTTTTATCGCCAATGATTCTATCGGTCATAATAACCTGCTTCCATTTATCAGGTGCAAGATCCGGCTGGTTGGTCGCAGGGACTTCGCTAATCATAATCGGCATACTTGCCGTGGTTTCTGCTAAAGCCGGAGGCCGGACCTATAAAGACAGCCATGTAATAACTTAACGGATAAACCAAGAACCAGTTGCTGAGACCAAACCCAATCATATTGAAATACTATCTCCGGATACGCCTTTCTAAAATTAAATATTATGATTTCGAGAAAATAGTAGGAATGAATCAAGCATATCAGAAAGGACGCCAGTAAATGAAAGACAAGCAAACAGACAATGTAAACAGCAGAAAAAAGCTATTTACTGCCAGAAATATAATTATCTTTGCCGCTATTGTAATTATCCTTGGAGCCGGCGCGGTCGCCGGCCTGGTAAAAGCCAGCGATAATCCGGCGTTTTGCACCAGCTGTCACATCATGCAGCCGTATTATCAATCCTGGGACAGCAGTGATCTTTTGGCCAACAAGCATGCCGCAGCCGGAGTGACTTGTCACCAATGCCATGAAAGTTCGGTTCTAACCCAAGCTGAAGAGGGCCTGAAATTCATTACCGGAGATTATAAAACGCCGCTGGATAAACGAAACCTGGGAACCAGAGATTTTTGTTTAGCGTGTCATGATTTTGATACCGTGAAAAGTAAAACCAATTTTGATGATTCCAATCCCCATGATTCTCATCAGGGAGAGCAGGACTGCAATTTATGCCATAACATGCACCAGCAGTCCCAGTTGATGTGTTCCCAATGCCATCAGTTCAGTTGGGCGGATAAATTGGACGAAAGCTGGAAGGAACAATAATTTGCACGGGGAAATCTCACCAGAATTCCCTTTTGGCAGATAGATCGATGCTCAGGCTACGCACCTTTTGATTGCTTTTTCCAGAAATGTTTCACGCGAAACATTTGTTTGTCTGGCGGAATAATTGTCCTGTCCTCGGTTGTTTTTTCATACCTTTCCTGACATAATTCCCATTCAGAAATAAATTCCTGCTAATTGCTCGAAATCAAATTGATAGCGCTCACAAACAAGGTGACAGTCCCTCAGTTTGCGTTATATCCATTGGTGCAAACAGCAGGGACAGTCCCCTCGTTTTTCGTGCTTATTCATTGTCTGCTCACATAAACTATTTATGATCTATATTATTACATCCTTCCATTGGGCTGATTTCATACTTGTCTCTCTGTTGTTTGCGGCTGGTCTCCTCCCCGGCTTGACTGATGGGCAAAGTATGTTACAATGTCGAGGTTACCTGTTTAGTATGATAGAAAGACGGTATGGTACATAAATGATAACAACCACTGGTTTAACGCTAAGCTTTGGAGCGCATCCCCTGTTTGAAGATGTAAATATTAAATTTACCCCGGGTAACTGTTATGGCCTGATCGGCGCTAATGGCGCCGGTAAATCCACATTCTTAAAAATACTCTCGGGAGAAATCGATTCTACTTCCGGTTCCGTCATCATCCCTAATGGGTTGCGGCTCTCCGTACTGAAACAGGATCATTTCGAATTCGATGAATTCGAGGTCATGCAAACTGTGCTGAAAGGCCATGCCCGTCTGTATGAAATAATGGAACAAAAAGATGCTCTTTATGCGAAGCCGGACTTTTCAGAGGAAGACGGCTTGCTGGCGGCAGAACTGGAAGGCGAGTTTGCTGAACTGAACGGTTGGGAAGCCGAAGCCGAAGCGGCCACCCTGCTTAACGGTCTGGGGATTGTGGAAGAACTGCATTACCATAAAATGCGGGATCTGGACGGCAGCGACAAAGTCAAAGTCCTGCTCGCCCAGGCCTTGTTCGGCCACCCTGATATCCTGCTGATGGACGAACCGACCAACCATCTAGACATCGCATCGATTGCCTGGCTGGAGGATTTTCTGGCTGATCTAGACAGCACTGTTATTGTGGTATCCCATGACCGCCATTTTCTCAACTGCGTCTGCACTCATATCGCTGATATCGATTATGGCAAAATTAAGCTCTATACCGGCAATTATGATTTTTGGATGGAATCCAGCCAGCTTGCTTTGCAGCAGGCCAAAGACGCCAACAAAAAGACCGAAGCGAAGATCAAGGAATTGCAGGAGTTCATTCAGCGCTTCAGCGCGAATGCCTCCAAATCAAAGCAGGCCACTTCCCGCAAACGCCAGCTTGATAAACTGACGGTAGAGGATATTCAACCCTCCTCCCGCCGTCTGCCTTGGATCAACTTCAAGCCGGACCGAGAGCTGGGCAGCCATGTGCTCACGGTTGAAAACCTGAATAAAAGTATGAACGGTGAGACGCTTCTCACCGGCTTCAATCTGCTGGTAAATCCCGGCGATAAAATTGCCCTGGTGGGTCCTGATGAACAGTCCAAATCGGTCTTGTTGCAGATCCTCACCGGTGAAACCGAGGCTGACAACGGTCAAATTTCCTGGGGGCAAACGGTTACGACTGCCAGTTTTCCCAAGGATTACTCGGATTATTTCGATTCCGAACTGAATCTGGTGGACTGGCTAAGGCAGTATTCATCCAATCAGGATGAGACTTTTGTGCGAGGATTTTTGGGGCGTATGCTGTTTTCCGGCGAAGATTCACAGAAGCAAGCCCGTGTTTTATCCGGAGGGGAACAGGTCCGCTGCATGTTTGCCCGTATGATGCTCTCCGGCGCCAACGTACTGCTCCTGGATGAACCGACCAATCACCTTGATCTGGAATCAATTACCGCACTGAATAAGGGTTTGATCGCTTTCCCCGGTGTTGTCATTCTGATTTCCCGCGACCATCAGTTGGTGCAAACAGTTGCCAACCGTATCATTGAGCTTACGCCGGAAGGCGCGTCTGATTATTTAACCACTTATGATGAGTATCTGGAAAGTAAGTAAGACTACGATACAATCCCGGAACCGATCACTCGGCTCCGGGATTTTTTCTTTTTGAAGAATTCTATTTTCGCATGTATAAAACACTGTGATTTTAGATATCTTCTATATGAGGTGATACAATGTTTGGAAACGAAAATGCGGGCAGTATCAGGTCATTTATTATGAATGCGGAACGCCAATGCGCGTGGGACGAGTTCATGCAGGAATACATTCATAGCTCTAATGTTTGCAGTGATCGTGAGATTTTGGATTACATCCAGAGTATCCATCATTTTACCCTTATGGATCATTGTCTTTATCAACCATATGAACCTGAAAATTTGTTCAAAGCCCTGCATTACATGTGTTGTATCGCCCACGACCTGGCATCAAACATCTGTCCGGACGACGATGAACAACTCCGGGAAAACCTGACAAAAAACCTGTTCCTATGCATCAAAGCGCTCAATCAGAACGAGGTATAGGGCAGACTTTAACGATTAACAATAATTACTCACCTGCCAACAAGCGAATGAATGTCTTAATAGATTTTACTGTCCATGGCATCGATCGCTGCCTTCATTTCATCCCAGCATTGCTGCAAGATCCTGTTGGTATCTTCTTCTGTAAGGTGGTCCGTAAAAATCGGCGGCAAAATCCTGATCTCTACCCGGCTGCTTCCTAGGCGATGCAGATCAATATGCCGTGCATAACTGCTTACGCAGATGGGGATGACAGGAACCCTGGCTTCAATGGCCATTTTAAAGGCGCCTTTTTTAAAGGGCAGAAGATTTCTCCCTTCATTTCTGGTTCCTTCCGCAAATACCCAGATCGAAGTATTTTTTGCAGTCAGGGCCCGGGTTGATGCACTCATTGTCATTTTGGAGCGGGATTTGTTTTTTCTGTCAATAAAAATGTTGCCGGCCAGCCAGTAGAGCTGTCCGAAAAAAGGCAGCCAGCGCAGACTCTTTTTACCCAGTGTGACGGTGCGTTTGGGAACCACGCGCCCGCAGACAAAAAGATCCAAATTGTCCTGATGATTTACTACATACACACACGATCCCGCTTCTCTCAGGCTGTCATAATTTTTCACCCTGATCTTTATGCCAAGTATGGCTGCTCCGCCCCAGGAAAAAATTCTTCCAAACAACCGCGTATTGTCCGGATGAAAAGGCCTGGCAAGACAAATGAAAATGCCCAGCAAAGAAACGAGAACGAAATAAATACCCAAGCCCAACCAGCGTAATAGGTAAAGCATATGAAACCCCTCTTATACGGACACTTTCTC
>DATMYB010000187.1:0-2104 GCA_035561215.1 Syntrophomonas sp.
TATAATAACCGTCCAGGTTATTATTTAATCATGGTTGGGAGGGATGCTAATATACCTCAACAGGTCAGACAAAAATATCAGGCTGTTTGGACGCAACTTCACTGAGCGGAAACAGATCAATAATGATGATCTGAATTGAAAACGAGAAAGGGAGTATATAAGTGTCATATAAGTATTCATATAACACCAGAGATATAAAATTCATTTTAAAAGAATGGCTTCCCTTTGATGAGGTTTTGAGCTGGGACAGATACAAAGACTACTATAGTATGGATGATGTTGATGTTATTGTTGACCAGGTTCGGAAAGTAGCCGAAGATATCATTGCCCCTACGGCTGATGATGCCGATGCTATTGGCGCACAATGGAGAGACGGACAGGTCTATCTGCCTCCTTCCTTTGCTCCGGCAATTCGCTTTATGCATGAGCAAGGTTGGGGTTCCAGCAACTTCGACTGGGATACTGAAGGCGGCATTCCATTGACCATGTATTTCTTACTGTGGGAAATGTGCTCGGCGGCCAATCCGGCCTTGATGTCCTATATCTCCAATGGCGGCGCGGTATCCAATGTTGTTTACCATTACGCCAGTGAAGAACTTAAACAAAAATTCCTCCCCAAACTTTATGACGGTTCATGGGGCGGAACCATGTGTCTGACTGAACCCAGTGTCGGATCTGATGTTGGTGATATGAGCTCAAAAGCATTCCCCACCGATGACCCTAGAATTTTCCAATGCAAGGGGCAAAAGATATTTATCACCGTTGGCGATCGCGATGATGTTGAAAATATCATCCATCTTTATCTGGCCAGAATCGATGGCGCCGCCAAGGGAACGAAAGGTTTGTCCCTCTTTATTGTTCCTAAGTATTGGGTTAACGAAGACGGCAGCTTGGAAGACAATGACGTCCAGTGCGCCGGTATCGAACATAAAATGGGTCTGAAAGGATCTTCTACCTGTCAGCTCGTTTTTGGTGAAAACAATAACTGCCGCGGCTGGCTGATCGGCAACCCGCCGGATGAAAACGGTGTTGGCCAAGGTATTGTCCAAATGTTCAATATGATGAATGAAGCTCGTCTGGACACCGGTCGTCTGGCTACCTGCGTTGCTGCTAATGCTTACTGGGCTGCCAAGGATTACGGCAAAGACAGAGTTCAGGGAACGCTGATCTCCAACCCCAAAGCGGGACGAGTAACCATAAACCAGCACGAAGACGTCAAACGTATGTATCTGCTCAATAAAGCGACCATCGAAGCCTGCCGTGCGTTGCTGTCCAAATGTTACTACTATGAAGATGGCAGAGAGTTTGCCCCGACCCCTGAACAAAGAAAATTCTGTCAGACCAAATTGGACATGCTGACCCCTCTCTGCAAGGCTTATCCTTCCGACGAGGCATGGGGTTTGATTTCCGAGTCACTGCAGTCCTACGGTGGATACGGATTCTGCGAGGATTATCCGGCAGCCAACTCGGCCCGTGACTGCAAAATCTGGTCTATTTGGGAAGGCACCAACTATATTCAGTCCCTGGACTTGATTGGGCGTAAATGGATGCAGGGCAAAGGCGCCCATTTTGCTGGCCTCCTCAAAGAAGTGGAAGACTTCATTGCTGAAAATAAAGGCAAATTCGGCAGCCTGGAAAAAGAACTGGGCCATCTTGAAAAGGCACTGACAGCCTACCGGCAAATCCAGTTTGCGATCGGCGGCTATGTCCAAGGGGGCAAAATAGGCCTCATGGCAATTTACGCACGTCGAATCCTGACCGCTACCGCACAATTATATTGCGGATATCTGCTGCTGGATCAGGCAAAAATCGCCGTGAAGCGCATGGAAGAGTTGGGCCCGGATCATTACGACTATAACTTCTATCTGGGTAAAGTATTCTCCGCTCGTTATTACCTGAACAATGCGGTTCCCAATGTATGGCATATACTGGAACTGATACAGATCGGTGATACTTCAGCGATGGAAGCTCCCGTAGAGATCTTTGAATACTAAAATTAAAATTAACCTGGTTCGATTCTTAAACCCGCCTTTTATTTAAGAATAATAGGCGGGTTTTTGCCTAAATCCGGATAAAAACATTTAGTATTCGGAATGATAACAGG
>DATMYB010000188.1:0-3106 GCA_035561215.1 Syntrophomonas sp.
TTTGCTTCCCGCCGGCTAAATTTTCGCAGGACTTCGTTGTCGTCAATCGCAATACGTCCAGTATTGCTCAATCCTCCGCCTTGCCCTGCAAAAATTTTTCTCGGCGGATAACCTAAACCTTTAGGCGACGCAGACTACTAGGTCAAGAAGATAAAACCAATAATAAAATCAATGACCTTCCTGTTGCGGGAAGGTTCGTTATTTTTTAATGGCTATCGGATTAATAAAGGCCGTTTTACAGTTGTAATTTAATTGAAAAGGATAAAAGAGGTAATATTGGTGAGAAAGAGTTTTCTATACGTTTTGGGAGCCGCCTTTCTGTTTGGCACCATGGAAGTTGCGCTTAAACTGGCGGGTGCGGCTTTCAATCCGGTACAATTGACGTTCCTGCGTTTTTTAATCGGTGGTGTTTTTCTGCTCCCTTTTGCCGTATATGATTTAAAGCAAAGACAGTATCGATTAACCTGCAGCGATTGGTTATATCTCTTTTTGCTGGGACTGATATGTATTTGTATCAGCATGATCCTGTTCCAACTGGGGATTATGCGGACCAATGCCAACCTGGCCGCTATTATTATTTCCACCAGCCCGGTCTTTACAATGCTTTTTGCTCATTTTATCGCTGATGAGAAATTGACGGTACAAAAAGGAATCGTACTGGTTTTGAATCTTATCGGGCTGATCATCGTAGCAGATCCGGTAACTTTACTTAAAGGCAAGGCATCAGTGGCAGGAATCATTTTAACCCTGGCCGCCGCCGTTACATTCGGCTTATACACGGCGATGGGCAAAAGGAAAATCGATAATATCGGCGGTTTAGCCCAGAACAGCTTTAGCTTTATTTTAGGCTCGGTGGTTTTGCTGATCGTATTGCTGTTTACCCATCAACCAATTGTCGATGGTATCCGGATGGGCACCCTGCCCCTGTTGATCTATACCGGCGTTTTTGTAACCGGGGTCGGGTATTTTTGCTATACTAAGGCCGTAGAACTTTCAGGCCCCTCGACTGCTTCCTTGACCTTTTTTATTAAACCTATATTTGCTCCCTTCATCGCACTGGCGGTACTAAATGAAGCGATTACCGTCAACGTGATATTGGGAGTGATATTTATTCTGGCGGGATCATTGGTTAATCTGGCATATTATAAATTAAGCGATGGGAGGGTTTGTTAATGAAATGGAACAGTGATTTGTACGACGACAAGCACTCCTTTGTAGCGGAATACGGTAAGTATTTGATCGATCTGGCGGATGTGAAGCCCGGACAGACGATTTTGGACCTGGGATGCGGCACCGGAGTTTTGACGAATGAATTATCAAACCGGGGAGCAGTCGTTATAGGGGTTGATTTATCCGCAGAGATGATCGTTAAAGCCAGGAACAAATATCCGCATTTACGCTTCCAAACGATCGATGCGACCGATTTGCCATTCGATAATTGTTTTGATACGGTCTTTTCGAATGCGGTATTTCATTGGATTCAAGCGCAGGAAACGTTGCTGCGTTCGATTCATGGTGCTTTAAAAAACGGCGGTAAGCTGGTATGCGAATTCGGAGCGAAGAATAATACCAGGCGTATCCAGACTGCGTTTGCACAAATCTTGCAGCAAATGGGTCACCCGTATCATTCCAAATTCTTTTATCCCTCCCGGGCAGAATATAGGTTATTATTGGAACAAGCCGGGTTTAAAGTTATACATATCATCGAATTCGATCGGCCGACGCCGCTGGCCAATGACCAGGCGGGACTGCGCAACTGGATCAGTCAATTTTGGGCGGAAGATCTTTCTGATTTCACAGACAGTCAGAAGGAATATCTTTTCACGGAAGTTGAAAGCTTATGCAGGACCGATCTATGGAAGGACGATCAATGGGTCGTAGATTACCGGCGATTGCAGGCGGTTGCAATAAAAGTCAGGTGATTGGCGGAGGAAAGCGATGCACGATATTTGGAATCCCTGGCATGGATGCGTAAAGTGCAGTGAGGGATGCCGGCACTGTTATATGTATTTCTTGGACAGCGTCCGCGATCGGAACGGCGCGGATATTTACCGAACCAAAAATGGATTTGATTACCCGCTGAAGAAAAATCGCAAAGGCGGCTATAAAATCAGCAGCGGGGAAATGATCCGGGTGTGCATGACCTCCGACTTTTTTCTGGAAGCGGCAGATCCATGGCGGGATGAGGCGTGGCAAATCATGGGGCGGCGCCGGGACGTAAAATTTTATCTGCTGACCAAACGCCCTCAGCGAGTCCAGCAATGTTTGCCGGAAAATTGGGGCGATGGCTGGGAGCATATATTCTTTAACGTAACCTGTGAGAATCAGCGGCGGACAGACGAGCGCATTCCTATATTGCTGGAGCTGCCTTTCAAACATAAAGGCATAATGTGCGCTCCTCTCATTGGTCCGGTAAGTATAGCCAAATACTTGGAGACGGGGCAGATCGAACAAGTCATTTGCGGAGGAGAGAACTACGACGGAGCTCGTCCCTGCAACTTTGACTGGGTAAAGAGCCTGCAAGCAGAATGCGTGGCTGCGGATGTGACCTTTTGCTTTATCGAAACCGGTACTGTTTTTATTAAGGACGGACGGCGGTATCATATCCCGAAGAAAAGCTTGCAAAGTGAGATGGCTCATAAATCCGGCATGAATTATGCCGGAAAGCCGATCATATTCCAACTCGAAAATGAGTATGGACCCATTCCGGAAGAAGCCTTATATGTACCGCATTACCGCGCCAATTGTGAGCGCTGCGGCAACAGACTGATCTGCAACGGATGCAGTGATTGCGGTCAATGCGCTGGATAATAACATAACCTGGAAAATAAGTGAGCATAGCAGTAAAACTATAATATAAGAAAACGGGCTGTAAGATGATGCAAATCATTTTACAGCCTGCTTTATATTCATAATATTCCAAAAATAATAAATACAATATCGGAATCTTAATATAACATAACGACATTAAAAATTCTATTTAGGGTAGTTTGAGAGGTTTAGTTATAGTGGATATGTTTTTCGTAAGATTCAGCATTTACGCAGAAAGGGCAGTGGGAGAAATGATTTTCTTCTGCGGTTTTAAGCCGGTCACGGGCAAAGGTTT
>DATMYB010000189.1:0-6938 GCA_035561215.1 Syntrophomonas sp.
GTTGCTTATTATAACCAAATATCCCTATAATCGTTATAGGAAGTAAAAACAGTATGAACGCGAGGGTGAGATTTGTTCAGGCTGGCTGAAGCCTGCAGCAAAAGCGTGATATAGTTGGGTTACAAAAGGGGAAAGGAGAAGGAAAATGAAAGAAGAGTCAGGTGAAATCAGCAGCCTTGACCGTTTCGAGGCAGCTACGCCCACTATTCCGCAGATGTTTTACCACACCGTTCAGAATGCCGGCAATGAACCCGCCAATATCTTCAAGGCAGGCAAGGAATGGAAAACTGTCAGTTATAAGGAATGGGCGGTCATATCGGAGGAGATCGCCGGTGCCTTGATCAGATACGGGGTTAAAAAGGGTGATGACATCGCCCTTATGGCCAGACCCTGTGTCCAGCGCGGATGGACCGGCCTCGCCATTCTATTGACCGGTGCTGTTACCGCCATAATAACACCAATGGTCAGCGACGAGGAATTAAAATTTATCCTCAACCGATCCGACATCAAGTATTTGTTCGCCGAAAATACCGCAATACTGGAACGAGTAGCTTCCCTGTGGGGCCAATTGCCTTACCTGAAAGGAATTATATGTTTGGAAGGCGATTATACTAGTTGTCAGAAAAACATATGGGGACTGGAAGAGTTTCGGGCCGCCGGCAGGGAATACTCCTTACCGCCGTCCCAACTGTCCTGCTTCTGGAAGCGGCTCGTTTCCACAGATCCGGCTGTATATGAATACTCCAAAAGTACAGCCGGCCGATTAAAATCCTCGCCGGTCAGCCACGGTGAATGGATAGAAACAGAATGGAAGCGTCCAGGCGGATCTAAAACGAACTATGTCCAGAATAATAGTAATATTTGTGCTACCATAATGACCATACCGTCAGTCAAAGAGAGAATAGCAGGATATTTCTCCATGGTGGCAAACGGCGTACCGATCAAATACGGGGTTGGTCCTTCTCGTATCAAATGCTTGCAGGAACTTAATACCATCCGTCATTAAACGGTCTGAAAGGTCTGATTGTTTTTCCGGAGCAGCCTATAAAATAACTACAGCTAGCTGAATTCAGTGGTGAAATGTGGGTAATTCTTTAAAAAATATGCCCGGGCAGGGTCAGCCCGGGCAAGGGAGGGAAAGAAAATAGGGATTCGTTATAAAGCTAGCCCTGGATTTATAAATAAGGGCTGTAGCCATTCTGGCTCAAATATTTGCCGATGACCATTCTTTGTACCTGGACAGTTCCTTCGAATATCTGCATGATCTTGGCATCGCGCATGTATTTTTCCACCGGATATTCCTTGGTGTAGCCATATCCGCCGAAGACCTGAACCGCGTCAACGGTTACTTTCATCGCGGAATCAGCGGCATACATTTTGGCCATATTGGAAACCATTTTGAAAGGCAGATCGTTATCCTGCAGCCAGGCGGCCTTCTGATAAAGCAAACGTGAAGTTTCTACCGAAGTAGCCATGTCGGCCAGCATAAAGGAAATCGCCTGGAAAGTGGTAATCGGTTTGCCGAACTGCTGTCTTTCGTTGGCATAGGCGATCGCTGCTTTTAAAGCGGCGGTGGAAATACCGGTGGCCAAAGCGGCAATGGCAGTACGGGAAAGATCAAGGGTTTCCATCAGGATGGGAGTGGCTTTGCCTTCACCGCCCAGCATCATCCAACTGGGGACTCTTACATCTTCAAAAATAACCTGGGTGGTACTGGTACTTCTGATCCCCAGCTTATCTTCTTTAGGACCGATGGAAACACCGGGGAAGTCCCGATCAACCATAAAGGCGCATAGACCTTTATTGCCCAGTTTTTTATCCAGGGTGGCGAATACCGAGAAGTTCTTGGCAAACCCGCCGTTAGTGATGAATTGTTTGGTGCCGTTTAATATATAGTCATTGCCGTCTTTTACACATTTGCAGGACATGCCCAGGGCGTCGGAGCCGGCTCCGGGCTCGGTCAGACAGAATCCGCAGACAGCGCCTTCCAGCATACGGCCGTACCACCATTTTTTCTGCTCGTCGTTGGCGCCGACCCAAATAGGATCGGAGGCCAGCAGGGTGGAAGCCACTAACATAGTAGCCAGACCGGCATCACCCTGGCCGATTTCATCAACCACCAAATACTTGGATAACCAGTCCAGACCGTCTCCGCCGTATTCTGCCGGGACGCCGACGGTCATCAAGCCCAGGTCCTGCATTTTCGCTACGGTATCGAAGGGAACTGCATCCGCTTTGTCCCACTCAATGGCGTAGGGAGCAATTTCGTTGGCCGAAAAATCCGCCGCCATTTGTCTGATCATTTCTTGTTCTTCGCTTAAACGAAAATCCATTATGAAAACCTCCTCAATTAAATTTAATGCCGCTACTCATGTAGGGACCGGAACCGTCGAGGCCAAAGCAACGGCGGTATAGCCCGCCAACTATGCGCCGGCCTTTGATCCCGACGGCTCCGTATTTTAAGGGAAAGGGTCTACAAAATTAATGAGAGATTTATTAAATGTCTCTGGTCCAAATCGATGCCATGGCAGGGCCGGTACCTACGCACAGGGAAGCGCCGCCCAGGGTTGCCCCTCTTTTTTCCATCTCATAGTACATAGAGACGATCAGCCTGAGTCCGGTCATGCCCACCGGATGTCCCAGAGCGATGCCGGAACCATTGGCATTACATTTGTCCATATCGATTTTTAGTCCGTATTTTTGCTGCAGACGGCGGTCCACTCCCAGGAATTGGGCCGCGAAAGCTTCGTTTATTTCCCAATATTCAATGTCTTCGAACTTCTTGCCGGCCAGTTTCAGCGCCTTGGGGATCGCTTCCGCCGGGCCGATGCCCATGATTTCAGGCTCAACGCCGCAGGCAGTGATGGTGACCATCTTCAACAGCGGAGCGATGCCAAGATCTTTCGCCTTTTGCTTGCTCATAACGATTACAGCGGCGGCGCCGTCATTGATGCCAGAGGCGTTGGCGGCAGTAGTTACACCGTCTTTCTTGAATATGGGCGCTAATTTGCCTACGCTCTCCATGCTGGCCCCTCTGATCATATGCTCGTCGGCGTCGAACATCACTGAACCCTTTTTGGATTTAATTTCAACCGGAATTTTTTCCGCAGCGAACTTGCCGTTATCAGTAGCGGCAACAGCGCGGCCATGACTCAACAAGGCCAGTTCGTCACATTCGGTACGGGTGATTTGGTAGAGTTCCGCTACGTTTTCCGCGGTTACTCCCATCAAGCCGCCCACCAGCGAGTCGAACAAAGCGTCATAGTGCAGGGCATCCAGGACTTTTCCCTCGCCCAATCTGTAACCGGCGCGGGCTTTCGGCAGCATATAGGGAACGTTGGTCATGCTTTCCACGCCGACTACCAGGCTGATGTCGGATTTCCCCAACGCTACATTGTTGCAAGCGATTTCCAATGCCCGCATACCTGAGGTGCAATTCTGGTTAACCGCGCAGGCGTTGCTTTCAATGGACATACCAACGGCCAAAGCGACCTGGCGTGATACCATGGAACCCTGCATATGTCCGTATACCTGCCCGAGTACGATTTCATCAATGGTTTCCGCAGGGATACCGGCCCGTTTGATGGCCTCGTTGGCCGCGGCAATGCTAAGATCTTTGGCGGAAACATCTTTCAGACCACCCATAAATTTTCCGATTGCAGTCCTGCAACCGCTTACGATTACCACTTCGTTCATGTAAAAATCCCCTTTCATTTATAACTTTCAGGCACGACGATATCACTTTATTAAGCACTGATTTTATTGGTACGCAGCCAAATCTTGGCTTTTTCCGCGGCTTTAATCAATTCATCGTGGAAATCCGGATGAGCAATGCCGATCAGTCCTTCGGCCCGTTCCCAGGTGCTCTTGCCCTTCAGATTAACCGCTCCGAACTCGGTAATAACATAGGAAGTTATGGAGCGGGGGACGGTTACGATGGTTCCGGGGCTTAATCCGGGTGTTATCCGCGACGCCAGGCTGCCGTCGGACTTTTTAACGGTAGAGCTGAGGGCGATAATCGGTTTGCCGCCTTTGGAATTAAATGCTCCGATAATGTAGTCCAATTGCCCGCCGGTGCCGGAGATCTGTCTGCCAGCCGAAGCCTCGGAAGCAACCTGTCCGTAGAGATCGACTTCGAGAGCGTTGTTGATAGCCATTACATTGTCGTTTTGGGCGATGATATGCGGATCGTTGCAGTAATGAACCGGATAACTGGCGCAGACCGGATTGTGATCCAGGAAATTATAGAGTTTGTCAGTGCCCATGGCAAAGGTATAAACCATCTTGCCTTTATCCAGGGTCTTTCTTAAACCCGTTATTTTTCCGGCGTTGTACATGTCTACAAAAGAGTCGCACAACATTTCCGTGTGAACGCCCAGATCTTTCAAATCCGACTCGGCGATCAACGCGCCAACAGTATTGGGCATAGCGCCTATCCCTAACTGTACGCAGGCTCCGTCGCACATCAGTTCCATCACATGGGCGGCGATTTTGCGGTCGTTGTCGCTGACCGGCAGCTCGGGCAGATTGTTTAACCTGGGATTGGTGCTGTTCTCAACGATATAATCGACCTGGGATATATGAATCGACTCTCCCATGCCGCCCAGACAGACCGGAGCGGATGAATTGACTTCCACCACCAGTTTTTTGGCTTTCCTGGTCGTATAGGAAGCCATGGAATTAGAGGTGCTGAAATTAAAGAAACCGTTTTTGTCCATAGAGGTTACCGGTTGGAAACTTACGTCGATATCAAGAAAATCTTCATACAGACTGCCGGCTTCATGATAGGTGAAAGGAATATAATAGCACAGGTTCATGTCCATTAACTGCCTTGAAGTACCGGAAAAATGCCAATCATTCATGATAAAGTGTTCGCGGTCGGGATCGACCTTGCATACTTCCGGCAGCCAGCTCATGGTGGTAAGACGAATTTTGACATCTTTCAGTTCATCTTTCCGTCTGGCCAAAGCAGCGTCACAATCCTTAGGCTGCATTACAAATTCACCCATTTGAATCCAGTCCCCGGATTTAACTAAAAGGGCTGCTTCGTCGGCAGTTATTAATTTGTTTTTATATAGGGCGGTAAAGTCCATTTTATAATCACTTCCTTAAATCATATTGACAGTGCGTCTCAGCTGGCCACCCCGACCTTGCCGTTCTATTGGGAAAAATGAACGAACTAACGTGATTTGAACGCAGGTTTACGCTTTTCTATAAAAGCTTTCATGCCCTCTTTCTGGTCTTCGGTGGCAAAGCACATACCGAACAGATCTGCTTCAATCTGCATGGCGGTGTCAATGTCAACCTGCATGCCACGGTTGATAGCGGTTTTGGAGTAACCGACCGCTACCGTGGCTTGCCGAGCGATCTTACCCGCCAGTTTTTTAGCTTCATTCATCAATTCGGCGGATTGGTAGACATGGTTTACCAGACCGACGCGATAAGCATCATAGGCTTTTAAATTGGAGGAGCTGTAAATCAATTCTTTAGCCAGACCTTCGCCGATCAGGCGGGGAAGGCGCTGGGTTCCGCCGTAGCCGGGAGTGATTCCCAGACCTACTTCGGGTTGGCCGAAAACGGCGTTTTCTGATGCCAGTCTGATATCGCAGGAGAGCGCCAATTCGCATCCACCACCCAAGGCAAAACCATTAACAGCGGCAATTACCGGCTTTTCCATCAATTCGATGAAGCGGTATACCTGTTGGCCGAGCTGACCGAAAGCACGGCCTTCGCTGACGTTGAAATCCTGCATGTAGGAAATGTCGGCTCCGGCGACAAAAGCTTTGTCGCCGCTGCCGGTCATGATTAATACCTTAATGCCCGCATCAACGGCCACATCTTCCAGCGCCGCCTGGATTTCCAACAGCGTGTCCCGGTTCAAAGCGTTGAGCGCTTTGGGGCGATTGACCGTGAGTATTGCCAAATCAGCTTCTTTTTCAAGAATAATATTCGCATATGCCATTTTAGAAATACCTCCCCTTATGGTTTTGCCAGGCGTATCGTTGGCCGGAGCGGCAGTCGTTTATCAATACTGGAAGAAGCCCCGGCCGGTTTTGCGTCCCAGCCAGCCAGCCCGTACATGTTGCTTCAGCAAGGTGGAAGGGCGGTATTTGGGATCACCGGTTTCATTATATAAAGTGTTCAGCACCGCCAGGGAAATGTCCGCGCCTACCAGGTCACAGAGAGCCAAAGGCCCCATCGGCCAGTTGGCGCCCAGTTTCATAGCGGTATCAATATCTTCCGCCGTGGCCAGCTTTTCAAAAAGAATTCCGCAAGCTTCGTTTATGCCCGGCACCAGGATACGATTTACAACAAAGCCCGGGCCTTCCTGAACCTTGATGGGAGTCTTGCCGATGGCCTGGGATAATTCCATTACCACGGCAATGGTTTCTTCCGATGTCTGCAGCGCCGGGATAACTTCGATCAGTTTCATAACATTGGCCGGATTGAAGAAATGCATGCCGATGATTTTATCCGCTCTTTTGGTAATAGCGGCGATTTCAGTAATAGAGAGGGAAGAAGTATTGGTAGCGATAATTACCTCCGGTTTGAGCAAAGCATCCAGGCGGGTATAGACGTCTTTCTTAACATCCATGTTTTCAAATACACATTCAATTATGAAATCAGAGGGAGCCAGATCTTCGAATTTGCCGGTAGGCTTGATTTTACTGACTACAGCCGTTTTGGTGCCTGCCGGAGCCTTGCCTTTTTCCTCGAGCTTGTCGAGGCTTTTGCCGATGGTGGCTACCGCTTTGTCGCAGAATTCCTGCTTGATGTCGTACAGAATAACTTCCAATCCTGAAGCGGCCAGAGCCCATGCGATTCCCTGTCCCATTGTACCTGCGCCCAACAATCCAACTGTTTTGATTGCCATTACAAATACCTCCCCATAAATTTATTAGAATCTCAATAATGCAAAATTGATTCCTCTGAAAAAA
>DATMYB010000190.1:0-9115 GCA_035561215.1 Syntrophomonas sp.
GGAATGCGGCGTTGAGCAGCCCGTATCTCTTAAAGTACGTGGAAATTGCGGCTATAATGGGAAACCTGGCTCTGGCGATCCGGCGAAACGTAAGTAATATAAATAGATTATACAGTTGCTACTGTTATTCCCAAAGATAAATCCCAAGCTTCAGCGGCAAGGTGGTGATACGTCCGGCATCAGTGAAAGTTGCCTATTGGCGGCATCAAGGAGAGGCGTGATAGACGAAGTGAGAATTTTCAAATATATGGTAATTTTTAGAAAGGGTGAATGAATAATGGAAACTGCCAAAACTGTCAAATTGGATACCCTGGCGGCTGTCAATGACATCGGCAAACCGTGGCGCTATGAGGAAGACGGTCTCACCGTAACCCGCTCCAGTGTTTGGTCTCCACCAGGATGTCACCCGGTGGGCTGCGGATTAAAACTGTATGTGGACGCTGACGGGAAACTGGTCAAAGTGGAAGGGGACGAAAACCACCCCATCACCCAGGGCCGACTTTGCCCGCGCTGCATTGCCATGAAAGACTATGTTTACAATCCCAGCCGGATTATCCATCCTATGAAACGCGACCCGAAAGATCGGGGCAAGGCGGATAAATGGGTGCAAATCACGCGGGAAGAAGCCTTTGATTTGATCGAAGCAGAGTACAAGCGCATCACCGGGAAATACGGCCGCGAAAGCTGCGTGATTTTTTCCGGCACCGGAAGGGAAGGCGGCACCATGATGCCTTATGGCTCCACCGTTTTCCGCACTCCCAATTACTGTTACACTCAGTCGGGTTATGCCTGCTATATCCCGCGCCTGGCCAGCGCGGCTTACCTTTCCGGTGTGGTCTATCCGGAACTGGACTACGCCGGCGGCCTGCCCGAACGCTATGAAGACCCGACTTACGATATTCCGGAATGTCTGATCCTGTGGGGCAAGGCACCGCTCGAATCAAATCCCGACGGGTTTTTTGGCCATTCAGTTATTGATCTGATGAAGCGGGGAACGCGCATCATTACCATCGACCCGCGCGTAAACTGGCTGTCAACCCGGGCCGACTATCACCTGCGGTTGAGGGCCGGTACCGACACTGCCCTCGGTATGGCAATGTTGAATGTCATTATTAAAGAAGAGTTATACGATAAGGAGTTTGTCGAATCCTGGACGTATGGTTTTGAACAACTGGCAGAACGGGTGCTTGAAATGACGCCGGAGAAAGCTGCGGAAATCTGCGGCCTGAAGGTGGAAGACATTTACGGCGCTGCGCGCATGTACGCCAACGCCAGGCCGGCTTCCATCCTATGGGGACTGGCGGTTGATCATAAAGCCAACGGCATGCAGAATGGTCAATGTATTATCGCCCTGATGGCCATAACGGGAAACATGGATGTACCCGGCGGCCAAATCCTGCCCGACGTCAACTCCGGTTTGAACGAGGTGGGATTCAAGGCCCAAGAAGGCATCGGCGATCTTTTGCCCAAAATGATCGGGCTCCAGGAATATCCGGCCTATTGCAACCTGATCATGAACTCCCATGCGGATCTGACGCTGCAGGCCTTGGAGACGGGCGAGCCTTACCCGCTCAAATTCGGCTTTTACGCCGGTAACAATCTGCTCTCCTGTACGTCGGCGGAACCGGAGCGCTGGGCCAAAGCTATAGCCGGAAGCCTGGAGTTCTGCATGACCATTGACTGCTTCCTCACGCCCTCGACGGAAGCCACCTGCGATCTCATCTTTCCTTTGGCCACGGTGTGCGAACGGGACGGCGCCGTGTTCACCCACTACGGCTCTGCACCGATCACCATGGGTTTTGGAAACAAAGCGATTGAACCCCGGGGCGATTCACTGTCAGACCTGGAGTTCGTGTACCACCTGGGCAAGCGGCTGCATCCCGAATTGTGGGAAGGGTACAATTCAGTCAACGATTTAATCGATAATCTTCGGTTCGGCGGCCAGTTCAAATTCGAGGACGCTCATACCATGGTCAATGTTCAGCGCGAGGTGAAATACCGCAAATATGAAACCGGTGATTTGCGCCGCGACGGCAAGCCCGGATTTAATACGCCCACCGGGCAGATTGAGCTTTATGCCACCATATTCGAACAATTTGGAGACGATCCCCTGCCCTACTATGAGGAACCCCAGTACAGTCCGATAAACACCCCGGAACTTTTGGAACAATATCCGTTTGTCCTGACCTCTGGCGCCCGGGCGTTTGCCTTCTTCCATTCTGAACAGCGTCAGATTCCTTATTTGCGTGAACTGAACCCCGACCCGCTGGTGGAAATCCACCCCAGGAACGCCGCCAAGCTTGGAATCGCCGACGGCCAATGGTGCGAAGTCTGGAATCAGTTTGGCAGCGCCAAATTCAAAGCCAAGGTTACTTGTATCGTGGACGAAAACACGATTCACGCCCAGCATGGCTGGTGGTTCCCGGAAGAAGACGGAAACGCGCCTAATTTGTACGGGACTTTCCGCTCCAATATCAACAACCTGGTACCGAACTTCCATTTTGGGAAACTGGGATTCGGCGCTCCCTTCAAATGCTTGCTGTGTAATATAAAACCCATTTCTGAAAACTATGATACCGACATGGAACTCATCTGGAACAAGTATGGAAAGGCGGTGTGTGACTAATGGCTGTTTACGGACTTTTAATTGATTACGAATATTGCACGGGCTGCAGTTCCTGTGATGTGTCCTGCAAGGAAGAACACGGCTATCCGGTAGGCAAATGGGGAATCCGCGTCTTTGACGATGGCCCATGGGAGATTGAAGAAGGCGTGTTCAACTGGAACAAAATACCGGTTCCCACTGATTTGTGCGATTTGTGCGCGGAGCGCACCGGCAAAGGGCGCGAACCTGTTTGTGTTCACCATTGCTTGGCGAATGTCATTCGCTATGACACGGTGGAAAACCTGGCGGTTCAACTCCAAAAAAAGCCCAAACAAGTTTTGTTTGTACCGCAATATAAGCCTCTGGAAGCCAAAGGCCCGTTTGTACCGGGAAAGAAAGGCGAACGGAAGTCCAAGGCCTCGCAAATGAAGGTTGAAGCCAACGAAGCATTTGAGATCGCCACACGTCGCGACTACAGAACGTTTATTGAGGACTAGGGGGATAACTCATGATAGATCAAGCTGACAGGAGAGGACGCCGGGCTTTTGTGTATTATCGCGGCGGCGCCCAAGGAGAAGAGGCCTTTGATGATTTATCCACGGGCCAGCCGGCAGAAATCCTGATCGGCTGCGGTCAGGTACCGCCCGGCGTGGATGAGCTTTTGTTTGAAATGAAAGTAGGAGAAGAACGGGTCGTTACCCTGCCGCCGGAAAAAGCTTTCGGACTGCACGACCCGGCCGGGGTACAAAGTTATGCAAGGTTGTCAATCGAAGGCGGTGACAAACTGCAAACGGGAGACTGGATGACCTGGGTGAATCCGGCTTCCCGGCGCCGCATCCCGGTAAGAGTAATAGCGGCAACCCAGGATACGGTGACGTTGGATTTTAATCATCCGCTCGCCGGAAAAAATCTGGAATATTGGATAAATTTAATAAAAATTGTATAAGGCTTATCATGCCTCCCTTAACAACCTTGAACTCAGTCGGGCGGCTATAAAGCTCGCCCGACTGAGTGATTATTTTGAAAGAAGCTGGCAGAAATGTGTTATGGATGCTCTATGTGTAACAAATGTGGAAAATTAGACCGGTTTGCGGGCCTAGGACAAAGAAGATGTCCTTCCTGTAAGAAGGAGTCCCCGCCGCAGGCGCTTACTTGCCCTTATTGCGGTTCACGTCTCCCCCCACCGTTCCCCGACTTGTCAGGCCGCCCTTCATTGAAAAATAAGGAAGGAAAAAGGTCTGAAGGAGAGTAGCTTTTACAGGTAAGGCCACACCACTTGAACAGCAGTCGTTAAAGATGAGTTTTGTTCTAATTTCAAATTTTCCATGTATTCTGAGATGAATACTCCCTGGAACATATTTTTATGCTGTCAAAGGGGCATGTTTCATAACAGGCCCAACATTGGATGCACAGCTCGGAATCCACAATAAACCGGTCTGTTTTTCCTCCCCGCATTTTTACCGCCCCGGTCGGGCAAACCTTATAACATGCCTGACACTCTTTGCAGGGCAGAATGATTTCAAAATGAATCAGTGGCTTGCAGGCGATGGCCGGACATTTTCCTTTTATATGATCCTCAAATTCATCCTGGAAATAAGTTAATGCCGTTAATACCGGGTTGACTGCTGTCCGGCCCAGTCCGCAAAGGGACATTTGGGCAACAGTCATACTCAGATCCTTGATTTCCTCTAATATGCCTTGATACCCTTTTCCGACCGTTAGAGCCAGCAACCGCATTTCAAGTTCCGGCAAACCGTCTCTGCAAATACAGCATTTACCGCAAGATTCTGCAGCCATAAAACCTGCCATAAACCTGGTCATATCCACTACGCAACGTTTTTGATTCAGCGCTACCAATCCCCCTGACCCCATAATCGCTCCGGCGGAGGCTACGGTTTCGTAATCAAGAGGAAAATTCGTATAAGGTACGATGCCGCCTGACGGGCCTCCGATCTGCAGAGCCTTGATGGAATCTCTGTCTCCTGCTCCAATCTTTTCAACCAATACGCGCGTACCGGTTCCCAATGGGACTTCGATGAACCCCGTGCGTTTGATATCTCCGGCCAGGCAAAATATTTTTGTTCCGGGACTTTTTTCCGTACCGGCCTCCCGGAATACTTCGGGTCCGTTTTGTATAATCCAAGGGATATTCGCCAGGGTTTCAACGTTATTTATTACGGTTGGATGGCCCCTCAAACCACCGGCAGCAGGATAAGGCGGGCGAAGCTGAGGTTCCCCGCGTTTACCGGCCATTACCTGCAGCATGGAAGTTTCCTCTCCGCACACAAAAGCGCCGCCGCTCTCCGCGATCGTAATATGCAGGCTAAAATTAGATCCCAGAATGTTATGCCCTAACAGGCCCACTTTACAGGCGTCATCGATGGCCTTGCTTAAGACCTGAACAGCCTGTGGATATTCGTTTCTGACAAATATGAAGGCCTGGGACGCGTCCACCACCCGCGCGACAATCGCCAGCCCTTCCAATAAACTGTGGGGGTCACTTTCTAACAGCGCCCGGTCCATGTAGGCTCCAGGATCTCCTTCGTCGGCGTTGGCAATTACATAACGGACTGGGTCAGAACTTGCAAATGCAACGCTCATTTTTGCTGCGGTGGGATATCCCGCTCCGCCTCGCCCGCGCAGGCCGGATGCATCAATAATATCGAGGATCTGTTCTCTTTTCAGCCTGAATAGTACTTTTTCCAGCGCCGCGTAGCCATCCATGGCTGCATATTCCGCGATATTCTCCGGGTCGACCAGGCCGCAGCGTCCGCTGATACGGCGTACCTGAGGAGCAAAAAATTTTTTAAAACCGGAATTTTGCACTTTTATTAGCTTCAGATCGTGTATGCTACGCAGCAGTCCGGTTTTTTTCTCCCTGGCCGTCGCCCATAAATACGGGGAATGATTTGACGCTGCCGGGGGATTGCTGGCGGTTCTAATAATCTGCCATAAAGCATTGCTATCTGCATTTCCGTAAAAATAATGGGTTCCATCCGGATTTCTTACGTCTACCAGGGGTTCCCCATAGCACGCTCCCATGCAGCCGACTTTAAACACACCTGTTTTTCCCTGCCAATCCCTATCCGCCAATTTTTGATATAGCCTAGCCGCTCCGGCAGCCTCACCGCAGGTAGCCGTACCGACGCTGATGCGGGAATGTTTCCCGCATAAAGTCAGCCTGCCTTCGACGGCCAGACTGACCAGGGGGATCTGGACGGGGAAATCCGGCGGACGGTAAGACTCCACCGATGTAAAGGTTTTTTCTTCTTTTACAATATTTTGGGGAACACGGTATTGGTGAAATACCGGAACTTTCATTTGTGAGCGTCCGATCATTTTTGTTGCCTCAGCTTATCCAGCAGATGGGGAACCTGATACGATTTCAGTTTTCCGTTAATCTGTCCGTCTACAACCAACAGAGGCGCCTGACCGCAGGCGCCGACACAGTAAACCCGTTCCACCGTCGCGAAGCCATCCGCGGAAGTATCGTTGATATGACTCAAACCCAATTCATCTGTCAGGCGGCCATGAATCAATGCCGCTCCTTGCGCATAACAAGCGGTGCCATAGCACACGGATAATTTATGCCGGCCGTACGGTCGAATGCGGAAGGAATTAAAAAAGCTTATCAGTCCATGCAGTTGCGCCTCAGACACGCCTGCTTTTCCTGCCAGTTCCGCCAGTTGGTCCTGTGGAATATATCCGTTTTCTTTCTGAACCTGGTGAAGTATGTTGATCAGCAATTTATCATTTTCCGGCAGTTGTTCCCACTCATCAAAATCAACGGACATTGCTACTCCCCCATTCAATCCTCAAATCAGTATTTTTTAAGTTGAGCAGGGCTTCCCTGTACAAGGGAAGCCCTGTTTCGGTTATTGAATTGCTTGTATCAGCTTTTGTTTACGGCACAAACAGTACCTGTCTCTCCTTATTGTTTAATTTGGCTGCCAGCTCTTCCACCGGTCCGTATTCGATAACCGACGCCTGGCAATGGTGCACGCAGCTCGGCTTTTTACCGGCGGCTACCCGATCGCCGCAAAGATCACAAAGCTGGGTGGGAACCGGGACATATGTCAACTCCCATTTATCTTCGGTATCCTTCAGTTTAAAAGGTCCGTTTTTGGCTAATTTAATTCCGAATTTGCCACTGGGAAGATTTAACTCTTTTTTGCAGGCAACTTCACAGCTATGGCATCCTGTGCAATATTCATAATCGACTAGCAAACCCATACGTGACATCCTACTTCACCTCCATCGTTATTCTGCTTTGTAAATCTTACAGATCGTATTCTTCAACGGAGCGCCATATCCGGTGGGACCGGTGGTACACTGGGTGGTAAGAACGTTAATATTGGATTCGAAGGCGCCAAAAAGCGTCGGTTCTGCCGCTTCCCTCTCCGGGAACCACCAGCCGTGTTCCCCATGAATGACTCTGGGATCCCAGCCCGGATCAAGTACGGCTACCTGCTTGACTTTGCCTAGATTATTTTCGATCCATACCCAGTCCCCTTCTTTAATGCCGTATTTGGCTGCAGTATCCGGATGCATGGTCACTCTCGGATTGGGATGGAACTCGCGCAGCGTAGCACTCTGACGATGTTCGGAGTGGAAGAATTCCCAAGGGCGCGACCCGGCTGTCAGCACCAGCGGATACTCTTTCATCATCTGCGGCGTCGACACCGGACTGTAAGGCGGCTCCATATGAGATGGCAGCGGATCCAGACCCCATTCGACGAAGATATCCTGATACAGATTGACCATGCCGGTATCGGTGTTAAAGCCAGGTTCTCCGTCTTCGCGCAGCAAACCTTTTTCGTACTTTTTATAGTGTACTTCCGGCCAGATGATAACTTTTTCTTCAAGTTCCTTATAAGTTAAACCTGCTGGCCGCAGCGCCCAGTCGATCATGTCTTCAACCGTATCCCAGGGGAATTGTTCGGGATTAAGGCGTTTGCCAAGATCCAATACGATTTCTTCGTCGGTCTTGCATTCTTCAAATTGGGTTACTTTAGAAATAGAACGCAGCGGTGTCCACCAATTTCTTAAGCTGTCACGTTCTACACTCATGGCAGCCGGCAGAACCAAATCGGCAAACGCTACTGCGGAAGGAGTCAGGACCGGATCCACGCACACTACGAAAGGAACTTTTTTCATGGCGGCATAAACACGTTTTGCCTCCGAAGCGGTATTTACAAATAAATTGGTAGATTCAAACCAATACATCTGAATAGGATAAGGCCGGCCAGTTTCAATGGCCTCCAACACCGAATCGCCGCGGGAGGTTGCGGCCAAGCCAAATCTGAACAGCGGATATTCCTCAGCGCCAAGGCGTTTTTCACGCACTTCTGCCGGCAATTCCGCATAACCCCAGTCAGAGGCCACATGGGCAATACGATCCACCCCAAAGGCTGCTCGAATAATATGTTGCCCGCCAGGAACATCAAGGTTGCCGGTAATAGCAATGAGTGCGCAAATAGCATTGGCTACTGAAACTCCGGCTCTCTGAGTATCGATTGCCAAGCCCCATTGAATGGAAGCAGGTTTGGCGGCGGCAAAGAAGCGTGCCGCTGCGCGAATCTTTTCCGCAGGTACCCAACTGAGTTCTTCGGCTTTTTCCGGAGTGTATTCTTTAACCCGCTCAGTCAACTCTTCAAATCCGTAGCACCATTTGTCTACGAACTCTTGGTCATACAGCTCTTCTCCGATGATCACGTTGAGCATTGCCAGGCCCACCATAGCGTCTGTGCCCGGACGCAGCTGCAGCCAATAATCGGCCCTGGAGGCAAACCAAGTCAGATACGGATCTACTACGATGAGTTTGGTTCCCATCTTCATCATATCTACAATCCAATGGCCAAGGAATCCGTCGCCATTGCTGATAATGGGATTATTTCCCCAGATAACGACACATTCGGGACGCGTCCACTCGGGATTATCGTAACGACGTTCATCCAATTGGGAAGCGTCAATGATAAAGAAATCTCCGATCATGGTGCCCATAGCCGCTGCCCGGGGCAGATAGCAGGAATCTCCAGCTAAAAAGCCCATCGAAAAGTTGGGGCTTTTAAATGCCGAATAAGTCAGTTTGGGGACGATGGACCAGGTATTGCGTCCGGTTCCAATTGCTGTCACAATTGATTCCGGGCCGTAATCCCGCCAGATTTCATGGACTTTATCTACGATGATATCGTAGGCTTCATCCCAGGTAACCCGTTCCCATTTATTTTCTCCGCGTTCGCCAACACGCTTCATCGGCCATTTGACGCGATTAGGATCATTGACCAGTTCAGGTGTGCTCAGGCATCTCATGCATAGTCTGCCGAAATTGTATTTGCTTTCAGGATCCCCTTCTACTTTGACCAGTTCGTTTCCTTTGGTGTAATAAAGAACCGAGCAGCCGTCATGGCAGCCCGGTGCCGTCCATGCACATGTACGGGTTACTGTATATTCGCCTTCCTGCCACTGTACTTTTTTACTGCCGTCCATTAGTGCCTACCTCCTTATCTG
>DATMYB010000191.1:0-5660 GCA_035561215.1 Syntrophomonas sp.
GTTATCATAATATCTATTTTTTGACAGCATTAATGCGGGATATTCGCGGGGCTATTGCCGGCGATACCTTTGACCGGTTTTATAGCAAATTCTATGAGAATTACAAAATTTAACGGCAGGATTTTACAAAGGTTTGGCGAAAATAAAGAAGGTTATGGAAAAATAATTAGGAGGGATAGCTTTGAACATTATGGCTGCAGCTACAACGACTTCGCAACAGGGATGGGTAACCGTGGCAATCTATTTCGGCGTATTCCTGGTAATATTCTATCTGTTTATTATCATGCCTCGTAAAAAACAGGAAAAAAAGCATGACGAGGTTCTGGATGCATTGAAAAGAGGCGATAAAATCGTTACTATCGGCGGTATTCGCGGCGAAGTCAGCAAGATCAAGGAGGAGACCATAGTGGTTAAAGTCGCTGACAATACCGAAATCGAGTTTGTGAAAAAAGCTATATCCCATAAACTCGAGGCCTAAATGTGGTAACCCTGGAAGAAATCAAAAAAAGTCAGGTAGTCAATACATTCATACAGAAGGGAAACGAGCATCTGGGCGCCATGGGCTATACCGACCATGGCCGGCTGCACATTACGCTGGTTTCCAGCCTGAGCCGCAACATTATGCTGCAATTGGGGTATGATGCCCGCACCGCCGACTTGGCTGGGATTGCGGGCTATATGCACGATCTGGGCAATGTGGTCAACCGCAGCGGACATAGTCAGAGCGGCGCGTTGATGGCCATGGAAATCCTGCGCCGAATGGATATGGATCCCGAAGAAATTGCGGTGGTGGCAGCAGCCATCGGCAATCACGATGAGGGCAGCGGCCAGCCGGTAAATCCGGTGGCGGCGGCGCTTATTCTGGCGGACAAGTCCCATGTCCATCGCAATCGGGTCAGGAACCACGATGTGGCTACCTTTGATATACATGACCGGGTAAATTATGCGGTGGAAAATTCAGCGCTGATGATTGAAGCTGAAAAAAAGCTGATCACTATGGAACTGACCATCGATATCGATATATGTCCGGTAATGGAGTATTTTGAGATATTTTTAAGCCGCATGCTGATGTGCCGGCGGGCGGCTAACTATTTGGGCTGTGAATTTGCCTTAATTATTAATGACGCCAAACTTCTGTAAAAGATTTATTATAGTTTGCATGAGAATGGCTGGTTATATATAAAACACGGAGGGAGGACAAACCATTGCGAAAAAATACCAGTATGGCAATCATCGGCGCGGTCATTGTAGCGCTGGCTTTTCTGGCTTATTTTACGTACCAACCGATTGTCAATAACATTAGATTGGGACTGGATCTGCAGGGCGGACTTCATGTCGTATTGCAGGCTCAGGAGAAAGAAGGCAAGACCATCACTGCCGATACGATCCAGAAGTCCATCGGCGTGTTGGAGGAACGTGTCAATTCCATGGGAGTCAGCGAACCTTCTATTTATCCTCAAGGAAATGACCGCATCGTTATTGAGCTGGCTGGGGTGGATGATCCCGAGGCAGCGGTGGATATTATCAAAAATACGGCCCAATTGGAATTCCAGGATGAGAGCGGTAAGGTGCTGGTGACCGGTGAAAACCTTAAAGACGCCCAGGCTAAATTAGCATCTTCGGGTCAAAGCGCTTCGGTCAGTTTGGAATTTGACAAAACCGGCGCCAAGTTATTTGCCGAGGCAACCGCCGCCAATGTAGGCAAACCCATTGCTATCGTCCTAGACGGCAAGACCATCAGCGCGCCGAATGTGAATGAAGCCATTCCCGACGGACAGGCGGAGATATCCGGTAATTTCACGGCCAAGGAAGCTCAGGATTTGGCGGTGTTGCTGCGCTCCGGTGCGTTGCCGGTTTCCTTCAGCATAATGGAGAAGAGAAGTGTGGGGCCCAGCTTGGGCAGTGATTCCCTCGATAAGAGCATTAAAGCGAGCCTGGTGGGCCTGTTGGCGATTCTGTTGTTTATGCTGGGCTATTACCGGCTGCCTGGCTTGGTGGCTGACATTTCCATGGTACTGTACACGGTTTTGGTGCTGGGAACCATGACGCTGCTGGGGGTGGTGCTGACCTTGCCTGGAATTGCCGCTTTTATATTATCGATTGGTATGGCGGTAGATGCCAATATAATTATCTACGAGCATATTAAGGAGGAACTGCGCTTAGGCAAGACCATTAAGGCAGCCATTGAATCGGGTTTTGCCCGGGCCTTCTGGACCATATTCGATTCCAACCTGACTACGCTGATCGCCGCGGCGGTTCTGATCTGGTTCGGGACCGGCACCATCAAGGGTTTTGCCGTTACGCTTTCCATAGGTATCATAGGCAGCATGCTGGTAGCGTTGACATTTACCCGGTACATGCTGGTATGGTTTGCTGACGTAACCAAGAACAATAATAAATTATACGGCGTGTAAGGAGGGTAGAAAATGCGATTTATTGAAAACAGGAAATGGTTTTATATGTTTTCCACGATCCTGATTGTTGCAGGTATCGTTTCCATGTTTGTCCAGGGTTTCAATTGGAGCATTGATTTTACCGGCGGCTCCTTATTGCAATACAAGATGGAAAGTTCCATCACTGCCGACCAAGTCAGAGCGGCGGTAGACGACCTTAACCTGGTGAAGGAAGTATCGGTGCAAAAAACCGGCAGCGAGTTCTACATCCGTACCAATGAGCTGGATCAGGCCCAGACCAACAAATTGACCGCCGGGTTGAAAGAAAAATTTAATAACGTTACCCTGCAAAGCTCGGAAAGCGTAGGGGCCACCATCGGCAGCGAATTGACGCGCAACGCCTTGATCGCTGTTGGTATAGCGCTGGTGTTGATACTTATTTATATCACTTTCCGCTTTGAGTTCGGTTTTGGATTAGCCACGGTATTGGCTATTGCTCATGATGTGTTGATCGTGACGGGAATTTTCTCCATTTTCCAATTGGAGGTAAGCAGTTACTTTGTGGCGGCTATTCTGACCATTGTAGGTTATTCCATCAATGATACCATCGTTATCTTTGACCGGGTCAGAGAGAATTTGCGCGGACGCAAGAAGGAACCTTTGAATACTTTGCTGGACCGCAGCATCATGCAGACGATGAATCGTTCTATCAACACGGTGCTGACGGTTTTGATGCCGCTGATTACGTTATTGCTCTTTGGCGGCGGGTCTATCAAAATATTCGTTATCGCTTTGCTGATAGGTTTCCTCTTTGGTGTGTATTCTTCCGTATGTATAGCCAGCCCCATTTATTATGATTACAGTGAGCGTTCTGCAGCGGCTGAATAATCGTATGGGCAGGATTGCTTGCTGAGGCTGGTTACTCAGCCGGTATTAAGAGATTTATCTGTCGCAGGACAAGCGGTGTAAAGAAAAACAGTAGGTATATCTAAGTGAACGTTAAAACCGGCCCTGGTCACATTAAGTGACGCGGGCCGGTTTTCATACTTATATCGGTTATACATTCCACCAACGAATGATAAGTTTTTGCAGTGGAATCATAGTATATTTGATTTTCGGCATAATATAGCTTGGAGGAATGTAATATGGACATGAACTTTGATGCGATTTACTATGAACCTGCGGCAATGGATTATAAGCTGGGACAAATGCTGCGTGAAAAGTATGCCTCTTTGCCATGGCTGGAAATAGAAAATCACAATCGAATACCAGCGTTAAGCGAAGCGGGGAATAGGGCATTTATAAAACTGAAACAGCATCTGATCATCGGGGTGCGGAAAACGCATAAATATGCGCCCAACCATAAAGTATCCGACTGGTTGGTGCCCTACACCTCTTCCGGTTGCCGGGCCATGTGCCTGTATTGTTATCTGGTATGTAACTATAACAAATGCGCTTATCTGCGGTTGTTTGTAAACCGGGAACAGATGATGGATAAACTTCTAAAAACGGATGCCGTATCTTCCGTGCCGCAGACCTTCGAAATAGGCAGCAACAGTGATCTGGTGTTGGAAAACACGATCACCGGCAATCTCCTCTGGACAATAGAACGCTTCGCCCGCGAGGGGCGAGGCCGGCTAACGTTTCCAACCAAGTTCGAAATGGTGGAACAACTGCTTGCGTTAGACCACCAAGGCAAAATTATCTTTCGTATGAGTGTGAACCCGGAAGAGATCATACGTCGGGTCGAAATAGGTACTTCGCCTTTGGAGGCACGCATTCGCGCCCTCAACTACATGTGCGAGGCCGGGTATCCGGTCGGACTGCTGATAGCGCCGATCATTCTGTTGCCGGACTGGAAAAAGCTTTACCAAGAACTCATCGATAGATTGTCGGACGAGCTGAGCGAAAAGGTGAAACGCCACGGATTCATAGAAATCATCCTGATGACGTACAGCTACGTTCAAAATGCCATCAATACCGAGGTGTTTCCTAATGCTGCGCAGATATTTGATCCCATGCTCATGACGGGGCGAGGCCGAGGCAAATATTGCTATCGCGCGGAAGCCCGCAGTGAGGCCGAATCATTTCTGAGGCAAACGCTGGCCCAACGCCTCGGAGCTATGCCCATATTATATATGGCATAAACAAGGCGGCTTTATTGCGAAAGGATTAATAAATGCGCGGCGGCTATTTCTGCGGCAGCGGGGAGTGTATCTCGCACACGGTCAGGCCGCAATGGATACAATCCTGATCTTCGCAGGGTTCGGCGTGTACCAGCACGTGTATATGAGGATAGAGTTCTTCGATTTCCCTTTCGATCCGATCGCACATTTCATGCACCGTGGCGATGGTCAAATAACGGGGCACCACCAGATGCATATCGACATATCTTTCCGGGCCGGCTTTGCGAGTGCGCAATTGATGAAAATTGACCAGGACTTCCGGAATGGCAAGGTTGATGGCTGTCTGGATGGCTGCTTCCTCTTCGCTGGGCAGAGCTACGTCCAACAAAGGCACTAAAGCTTTGACGGTCAGATCATATGCGGCTTTGATAATCAGCAGGGCCACGGCGATGGCAATAATCGGATCCAGGATTTGAATGTCTGTAATCGCCAGCACCAGCAAACCCAGCATAACGCCCAAAGAGGTGTAAACATCGGTGCGCAAATGCATGGCGTCGGCTTCCAGCGCAATGGATTCGGTCTTGCGCGCGGTTTTCATCAAACGGGCAGATATAAACCAATTGGTAAGTGCGGCGAAGGCCATGACGCCGATACCGATGCCGATGGTTTCAACCCCGGCGCCATGCACAATCTTGTCATAGGCTTCGGCTATGATCCAGATGGCGGCGATAAAAATCAGCAGAGCTTCAACGGTTCCGGATATATTCTCAAATTTGCCGTGTCCGTATCTATGTCTGGAATCAGGCGGATGACTGGATATGCGTACCGCCATAAAAGCGATGATGGCCGCAATCAAATCCAGTCCCGAGTGGATAGCTTCGGATATGATACTGACGGAAGCAGTCATGATCCCCGCCGTAATTTTTAAAACAAGCAAAACGGTATTGGACAGGATTGAAATCGAAGCGATTCTTTGCTTTTCGTCCGCCCATAAATCGCGCGCCAATTTTCCTAAACTCGACATGTGCCCTCCTGTATAAAAAAAGCGGGACTTTCTATTGAAAAGTCCCGCGGTATTCCGCTGCCCGTTGCGGGCCTGGTTAAAAACCTGACTGGCAAACTGTTTATTTAAAGTATTATG
>DATMYB010000192.1:0-2998 GCA_035561215.1 Syntrophomonas sp.
TATAAAACCGGCAAGTTCCAATTTGCCGCCAACGGCAAGGCCATGACCATGGGCGAAACCGACGGCCTGGTCAAAGTCATCGCCGATGCGGATGATGTGATCATCGGAGTCCATATATTAGGCCCCCATGCCTCGGATTTGATCCTGGAGGGAACCATGATGGTCAAACAACGCATGCAAGCGGAGGCAGTCCGCGGCGTCATCCATCCCCATCCCACCCTGGGCGAGAGCATTGCCGAAGCGGTGGCCGATTTAAAAGGGGAGTCCCTGCATTTGCTGCCCCGCAAAAAATGATGACGACCGGAAAAAATTTGATATTCGTTTAAAAAGGCGGGAATTCACCCGCCTTTGTTGTTATAATAAAGCGCACAGGATCGTCGACGGCAAGTCGGTTGACGGGCGGGAAAAATTTTTATTTTATTGCCAGCCTGCGGGGAGCGGCCTAGTACTCTATCAACCCTAATTCCACATTTCCTTGTCGGTTAAATTTCTGCATGGCTACGTTGTCGTCAATCGCAATACGTCCAGTATTGCTCAATCCTCCGCCTTGCCCTGCAGAAATTTCCCTCGACAAATAATATACGGACTTAGGGTTGATAGAGTACTAGGTCGGCTAAAGAAAACAGCGGAGGTTACCGGGATGATTTACATTGTCAATAATTCCACCGACCCCTATTTTAATTTGGCCCTGGAAGAATATCTGTTGATGGACCGGGAGCACCAGGAAGAGTATTTCATGCTCTGGCAGGACCGACCGGTGGTGGTGGTGGGACGCAATCAGAATACCCTCAAGGAAATCAATCTGGAGGCGGTCAGGGATAAAAAAATCGAAGTCGTGCGCCGATTAACCGGAGGCGGAGCGGTGTATCACGATGACGGCAATTTGAATTTCACCTATATCATCAATGACGATCGCCATACCGGCTTTGATTTTACCAGATTTACCGGACCGATTATAGAAGCCCTGGGGACCATCGGCATCCGGGCGGAGAACAGCGGTCGCAACGACATTACCATCCAGGGCCGGAAGTTTTCCGGCAATGCCCAGTATCGCTGGAAAAACCGGGTGCTGCATCATGGTACCCTGATGTTTGCCAGTGATACCGACGCGATGACGGAAATCCTGAATGCGGATCCGAGCAAACTGGTTTCCAAAGGAGTCGATTCGGTGCGCAGCCGGGTTACCAACATTAAGGATCATTTGCAGCGAGACCTTACCTTGCCGCAGTTCAGGGAAATTTTAGTACAAAATTTTCGGAATGCGGGGGTACTGGAGGAAGAGCGGGCACTGAGCAGGGATGAGCTTAATGCGGTCGAAAAACTGCGCCGGGAGAAATACGTCACTTGGGATTGGGTTTACGGCAACTCACCGGCTTTCAACATTCTCCGGCAGGCCGCTTTTGCCTGGGGTAAAGTTGAAATCGGCATGCGTGTTGAAAACGGCCTGGTAAGCGACTGCAAAATTTACGGAGATTTTTTCAGCAACGCGGATATGGACGGATTGTGCGCCCTTCTAACCGGGACGGTTTACCGGGCGGAAGCTATGAAAAGACGGCTGGAAAACGCAGAGCTTGGCGTTTATTTTCCGGCTGCCGGACCGGGCGAAATAGAAGCGGTTTTCTTGCAGGATGTCCCCGATTAAGGGGGTTGCAATCTGCGTCACCTAAACCTTGCTTCCCGCCGCCCAAATTGTCGCAAGGTGAGGGAAAACTTCGTTGTCGTCAATCGCAATACGACCGGTATTACGATTGACGACCCTTTGTCCTGCTGCGCCGATCTCCATGCGCCGCGGGAAGCGAGAATATTTCTCGGCGGAAACCTCAATGAACCGCTCAGCATAACCACACGATTAGCTTAAGGAGGTGAGTAGCGTGCAATTGCATCATATTGCAGGCAACAGCTACTATTTGGACGGCTTGGACGGCGAAAACTGCGTGGGGGTATATGTGTTCCCGGATCGCAGTTGCCTGTTGGTGGATAGCGGCGCCAGCGAGAGCCAGGCGAAGAAAATTGCCGACTTGCTGACGCAGGAAGGCTTAAAGCCCGCCTATATTTTCAACACCCATGCTCATGTGGACCATTGCGGAGGCAACGAGTATCTGCAGAACCAATATCATTGCCGGATCATGGCCTCGCAAATGGCGGCGGCTCTTATTGAAAACCCTGTTTTCGGGCCGACCATGCTGTTCACCGCCTGGCCGCTGAGAGTTTTAAGAAGCCGGGTCCTCATGCCGCATCCCAGCCAAGTGGAGCGGATCGTCGATCCGGGCCCGTTAATGGTAGAAAATACGGAGTTCCAGGTTTACGACCTGCCCGGACACAGCTACGGCCATGCCGGGCTTTTAACTCCGGACGGCGTGGCGTTTATGGGGGACAGCCTGATGCATGAGCAGATGCTGCGGTCATATCCTTTTTTATATATGGTGGATATCACCCGGCAACTGGAGACCATCGATTTTATCGGCAGTCAGAGCTGGCCTTGCCTGTTCCTTACCCATGGAGGATTAGTGGCAGATTTGTCTTTGTGTTTGGAAGAAAATCGATCCCGGATCGCCCGGATTGCCGACGAAATATTGGCTTTGCTGGACTCGGGCCGGTCCTTGGAGGAAATCGTGGCCGCCATGGCCGACCGCTACACTTTAAACCTCAACAGCGGACAGTATTATATCTTCTCCGCTACCATCTCCGCTTTTCTGTCGCATCTAAGCGAGCAAAAAATGGTCAGAAACAAGACGGAGGAAGGCATTATGAAATTCTTCCGCACCCCGGTACGCCATACCGACATCCGGCCTTTTTTATGATGCGGCAGTATCAGCAACTTTGCCGGAATTGTGGAAAAAAAGCCGGGGCTGAAGGTAGGGTTAATAGAGAAATTATTCAAACCATCCCCTAAATCGATCAGTTAAGCGATAGGCTCAGGGTTGTCCAGTTCGTTTGGGAGCTGGGCGGCCTTTTTCCATCTATGGGAGTTTGTAATGAGACGCGGTTGGTTATTATG
>DATMYB010000193.1:0-4524 GCA_035561215.1 Syntrophomonas sp.
GGTTAAAGACTGACCCACTGCGAAAACTTATCATTCGCTGGTTGAATGTACAAACATTCCGTCGCCAGACTCCGCGTGGGGAAACACTGGTAGCCTGCGTCGCTTAGAAGTTCAGGTTATCCGGCGAGAAAAATTTTTGCAGGGCAAGGGGTCGTCAATCGTAATACTGGCTGTATTGCGATTAACGACAACGAAGTCCTGCGAAAATTTAGCCGGCGGGAAGCAAAGTTCTAGGTGACGCAGGCTACTAAGTGTTTCCCCAGGCTGCGCCAAGTGCTCCTCCATGTTTATACATTCAACATGATTTAATCGGGTTTTTTGCAGTGATCAGGACTTGTATATGAATAAATGTCGGGAATATGGATCTGATCTGTTTATAAAGTATTAACACACCTCTTGTGTAGAATGCTAGAATTAGTTAATATAAGGCTTATTATTCCCGGGACAGGGAACCGCAAACATAATTTTGAGGCAGGCAATAAATTGAGATTATCCAAGTATCTGGCCCAAGCGGGCATAGCCTCCCGCCGCCATGCGGAAGAGCTGATAAAAAACGGCGAAATAAAAGTGAACGGGCAATTGGTCACAGCCATGGGCACCCAGGTGGAACAAGGAGATACGGTGGAATACCGGGACGAAACCATTGGCTTCGATACGAGCGATAAACTTTACGTTTTATTGAACAAGCCCCCCGGTTTTATCTGCAGTGTCAGCGATCCCCAGGGACGCCCTACGGTGATGGATTTGGTGCGGGATATCAAGGGGAGAATATATCCGGTGGGAAGGCTGGATTTTGATACATCCGGTTTGCTGTTGCTCAGTAATGATGGGGATTTCGCCAACTTGATGATCCATCCCCGCTACAGGATAACAAAAAAATATGCGGCCCAAGTCAAAGGACAGGCGAAGGCGGCGGAATTGGAGCAGATGCGTAGGGGACTGCTCCTTGACGACGGCATTACGGCACCGGCTCAGGTTAAATTGCTGGCTGTTGACAAGGACAGCAGTTGTCTGGAAATATCCATTCATGAAGGCCGCAAACGGCAGGTAAAAAGAATGTGTGCCGCGGTCGGGCACCCGGTATTGAGTTTGAAGCGAATCGGCTTTGCTTTTCTTACTTTGCAAGGTTTGGAGGAGGGGGAATACAGATTGCTCAGCCGCCAGGAAGTGGAGGCGCTGAGAAAAAGCGCCGGCGGAAGCGGCGAGAATTAAGTTAAGGGGATGATCTTGTGACGGTTTTGAGAATTAAAATAAGGTTCGACTACCCTGGGCACAGCAAAAGCGGTAAAATTTTCGGCAGGAAGGGCGTCGATCAAATCGCCGAGGAGATCCGGCAGCAAAAAGCGGCGCTGTTTAGAAATGTGCCCAGTCAGGGAATCAAAATCGAAGATATTGACATGAGCAACGAAGTGTACACGATTTTCGATGACATAAGCCGCAAACACATCGCCTACGCCCCCATCATCGTGACCGTATCTGCCGACAGTATCGAAGACGCCCTCAGGTTTTCCATGAAAGACGAATTCCGTACGGCGGAGATATTGGAACCGGAAACGATTACTCTTTCCCGGTCGGAAACCGAGCGCATTTTGTGCCGGGCCAGCGGTGAATTGCGCACTTACAAAGACTACATGCTGAAGAAAATCAACAACTGGAGTTGATGGCTGGCGGCAGCATGGAGCTGATGGTATAATCGACGGATGCAGCGATGGGCCTGACCCCGGCGTGATCGAACCGGGTCTGATGTCGTCCCCGCCTTGGTCACAGTAAATAGTTGTAATACATGTATTGGAGTAGATGTTTCATTTGGCTAAAGTTATGATTTTTGCCGGTGGTTTTGGCAGCGGCAAAACAGAGTTGGCAATAAATTTCGCGTTAGCAAGAAGTCGATACGCAGATGAGGTGGTTTTGGCAGATCTTGATCTGGCCAATCCCTATTATGCTTCCGCGGAGATGCGGGACTTATTGGAATCCGCAGGTATCCGGCTGTTATCTCATGCCGGTCTGCCATCGGCTGACGATCTTCCCAGCATTCCAGAGGAAATAGTGGAGATTTTGCGCGGCAGCAGCGAGGTCTTAATCGATGTGGCCGGGGATGAAATGGGAGCATTGGTATTGGAATATTTAAGCCGCTATTTAAAAGAGCGGGAATGTCTTTTTTATTTAGTGTTGAATCCCTTTTGTTTGTCAGACCAGGATTTTGCAAGCATGCCGGAATTGAGATATCTTTTGGAGAGCGCGGCCGGGTTAAACCTTACCGGATTAATCAGCAATCCCAATCTGAGAAATGAAACCAGTCCGGATATGATTAGAAACGGACACCGGATGGTACTGGATCGTGCTAAATCCTTGCGGCTGCCGGTGGCCTTTATCACTGCGGAAAACAAATTCTACAATGAATTGGTGGCTGAGTATGGAGCAAAATTACAGGGGATCACTCTATATTTAAAGCCCGAGTGGCTGCAATAATTCTGGTGCAAAAACAAATGCGTTCGTTGAATGCACAAACATTACGTCGCCAGGCTCAGCGCCAAGTGCTCCTCCATTTTATACATTTAACACGATTTTTTTTGATCAGGTTTTTACAGGGAAATCTATTTTTAAAAAGGGAAGCGGAAACTATCATGAACGAATTGGATCTCCATGATTTGTTGGAGCAGTTTCAACAAGGAAAAATAGAACTTGACGAGGTGTACAATAAAATTAAAATGCTTCCCTACGAGGATTTGGGATTTGCCAGGCTGGATCATCACCGGGGACTGCGGGATAATTTTCCCGAAGTGATATTCTGCCCCGGCAAGACCGTAGCTCAAATTACGGCCATTTTCTGCCGCCTGGCTGAACAATCCGGTATTGTTATGGCTACCCGGGCGGAGGCAACGGTGTTCCAGGCGGTGCGGGAGAAAATCTCTCAGGTTGAGTATGATGCGGCCTCCCGTTTGCTCTATCTGCGCCGGCACGTGCCATCCTGTCCGGGGCAGGTGGCGGTGATTACGGCGGGAACCGCTGATCTGCCAGTGGCGGAGGAGGCTGCCCTTACCTTGGAAATCATGGGAGCAAAAGTTGAAAGAGTATACGACGCCGGCGTAGCCGGAATTCATCGGCTTTTTGATCAATTGCCGCGCATCAATGGGGGCCAGGCGGTGATCGTAGTGGCCGGCATGGAGGGAGCTTTGGCCAGCGTAGTGGGAGGATTGACTTCGCTGCCGGTCATAGCGGTGCCTACCAGTGTCGGTTATGGCGCCAGCTTTAACGGTCTGGCGCCTCTGCTGGCAATGTTGAACAGCTGTGCCAGCGGGGTGGCGGTGGTAAACATCGATAACGGTTTTGGCGCTGCGGCCATGGCACTGGCGATTTTGAAGTCGGCTGTCAAAAAAGCTGAACCGGGTGAGGCGAAAAATGGATAAAGGGCTGACTGCAGGCATATGATAGAAAAAAATGCCTGAGGAGATGGTCCTATTGCTACATAAGGCGGAAAAATATTTGATGCGTCTGGTGGTTTTGTGTCTGGTCGCGGTTGTGGTAGTACAGGGACTGATGACCGATGATACCACCCGTTTCTATTTAAGCTGGAGCGAGCGGATGGAAGGACAGAATCTGCCCGCCCCGGTGGTGGCGGAAAAAGGAGAAAGCGGCTCTGAAGCCGGGACGGTGGTGGAATCACCCCAAGCGCTGCTGACGATAGAGCTCATCCAGCAAAAGTCTGCGCCCGCAGCCAAAATATTGATAAACGGGCAAGAGCGCTACAGTTTTACGCGTCAGCAGGCGTCGATTCGGGTAAATGCCGGCGATACGGTGGAAATCGATACCCGGGATTGCAGTCTGCCTCTGGAGTTCAAAATCAGCGGCGGATCGGATAATCTGGCCTATCCCAACCGGGGGCAAGAATTTGCCGGTAACCAGAGTATAGTAATGATAGGCAAAATTATAGTAAAATAAGTAAAATAAACAGGGTGGTGGGCAGCATGGAAATAGGCAGTAAACTGGTGGCTACTGCGGCGATAAAAATGGCTTTGACCCTGTCCCGGCAAGAAGAGGGCCAATTAAAGAAATCGTTGCTGGAGGAATTGACGATCAAGGCAGTGGCGGTTGACTATGGCGGCGAGTTTATCACTTCGGCCGCCAAAATTGTTGAAAGAGCGGTGGTGGCTGCCAAACGCGAGGGAGTTATCAAAGACATTCACGCCGAGGAAGGCGCGGTGGCCGGCGCCGCCCGTGAGGCTCTGGCCCAGATCATGCCCAAAGCCTTGGGGTTGAATGTGGGAGGCAAAATCGGTATTGCCCGCCACAGCGACCATATCAGCGTAGCAATATTTTTTGGCATCGGTTTGCTGCATTTGGACGAAGTGGGCATCGGACTGGGGCATCGTGCGGTCTGATCCAGTACTCTGTCAACCCTAATTCCACATTTCCTTGTCGGTTAAATTACTGCATGGCTGCGTTGTCGTCAATCGCAATACGTCCAGTATTGCTCAATCCTCCGCCTTGCCCTGCAGAAATTTCCCTCGACAAATAATATGCGGA
>DATMYB010000194.1:0-2276 GCA_035561215.1 Syntrophomonas sp.
GGGTATTGGAGGCGCCACTGCTATTACTCTTGCCGAAGCTGGTGCCGCAGTGGTTATCGGCGACATTATCCTGGAAAATGCCGAACAGGTTGTGCAACAGATCAAAAGCAGCGGCGGCAAAGCGCTGGCAGTAAAATGCTCGGTTGATGTTAATGTCAACGCCGTCTGTCCGGGTATCGTCCGTACCGCTATGTGGGAAAAAATGCTGGATGAGGGCTCAGCGTTCCTGCGGGAAGACCGGGAGGACCTCTGGAACAGATTTACCAAAGATATCCCATTGAAACGCCCCCAGGAAGCGGAAGATGTCGCTGCTTGCATCGCATTCCTATGCTCAGACTTGGCAAAAAACATCACCGGACAAGGGATTAATATCAACGGAGGACAGTTGTGCCACTAATTATTGGGGGGCTTAAAAAAAAGACGCCGAATACTTCAAGAGAATCGGTCCGAAACCGATTCTCTTGAAAACACGCCATTAAGAATTAGGCAGACTCGATGATATTTGATGTTCAGGAATGATACGTGTGGTTTATGCCTGATTAAAGTTCTACAATTGCTCCGAGTGACATAAGCACATTCATATCTCCTGTAAATTTGAGTTTTCCGGTTAAGAGAGCCGCATTTGGGTTTAGCTTTCCGCTCATGATATCTTCCATAACAGACCACTTTGTGGATACTTTGACATCCGCATCCGGATATTCACCTGCTTCCATTATATAGGTACCATCTCCAGGAAAAACCATATGCCAAATGCCCTGTCCATCCACGGTATAATCAAATTGGAATGAACCTTCTATACCATTGATCGCCTCAGGATTAGCCGCAACCTTTGCCTTTTTTTCTTCAAACCATTCTTGTGTTGTCATTGTTAAATACCTCCAAACTGATATTTTTAAATTACAAATTTGTTACCTATGAGTAAGAAACAACGGATACCCTACGCGTCTCTAATCTCTTCTTGATTCCTATTCTTTTGCCGGGTCGGGATACATATACACAGCTCCCTCTGGGATATTTGATGCTGCAGCCATATTTCCCATTTCAAAGACAAAGTTGAAATCGGGCCGGGTTTCCATATAGGAAAACCGGGTTCCCCATAGGTCTCCGCCGAAAATTACAGGGAATCCCCTTTCAACATAATCCGCCAATGCTGCATCATAATTCTCATCTTTGTTAAATGTTTCCTTAAAATGATGGATCCCCTCTCCGTATTTGTCCAAAAAATCCTGATAAACGGGCATTCCGTAGCACGGCTGTATCAGTTCTATCTGCACACTTCCCATGTAAGCCAGCGCCAGCTTCATTTTAAATTTTTCCGGATTCACTGCCCCATTTTTCGTAACTAGATTTTGCATATCGGCTTCTGTGATCTCACAGACAATCCAAGGCCCTACTTTCAAGCCCTCAATCCATCTGTCAATTGCATTTTGCATATCATGCACCATAAAGCTTATTTGATTGAACTGTCGATCGCCGTTATGCTCTCCCAGCTGCGCAAAAGTCATCATCTGGTCAGCCTCCTTTCTTTACTATTTAAAATCGATGATTTTTAC
Source organism: Syntrophomonas sp. (assembly GCA_035561215.1). Classification (GTDB taxonomy): domain Bacteria; phylum Bacillota; class Syntrophomonadia; order Syntrophomonadales; family Syntrophomonadaceae; genus Syntrophomonas_B. The sequence goes on from DATMYB010000194.1 coordinate 1,554, forward strand.
ACCTTTTCCTTGACCAGCTTCCCAGTTTTCGATAAACATATTCAGAATGATATCAGAGGTCTCGTTGGTCATAGCCGCGTCCAGATCCTTCGGGCTGAAAGTGAGGCAATCTACGCCTGCCGCGATGGCTCTTCCAGCTTGCTCTGCATCTCTACATGCAGCAGCCATGATCTTTCCCTGGCAGCCGCTCTTCTTGATATATTGCGCCATCTCACTTACGACAGTGTCAGCATCGATTCCGACGTCGAGCATAGGTCCAAAAAATGGAGCCACATATTTTGCACCGGCTTTCAGAGCCATTATGCCCTGTGTGCTTGTAAATACGACAGTTCCCAGAGTATCATAGCCTCTTTCTGTAAGTGTCTTTATGACCTTCACCCCGTTCGCATTAGCAGGAACCTTTACGTAGGTGTTTGCTCCGCCGATTTTTCTGATCAGCTCAGCTTCTTCAAGCATTTCTTCGTATACGTTAGATACCACCTGCGTAAACAACTTTCTGCCACCGATGACGCTTCTCAGAGATTTGAGAATTTCAAAATATTTTTTTCCCTTCTCTTCCCCAATCATCTGAGGGTTAGTGGTAACACCGTCTATAGGGTATAGATCAAGATACTTTTCCACAACTTCCGGTTTCTGACTGTTCAACATCATTTCCATTTTTCTTACCTCCTAGTTCTTATTGTGTTATTTATTTGTACTTCTGCCTTTTCGGCACATTAACTA
>DATMYB010000195.1:0-4315 GCA_035561215.1 Syntrophomonas sp.
GATAAAACATAGGTCAAAAAATTATTTTTTCGTAAACCGTTGGGGAGGGCAATATTTTGAAAAAGACACTTTCAATATTAATGGTATTAGGATTGTTATTAGGGGGGATACCTGCCCCGGTTTTGGCCTTGCCTTCTGAAAACGGCAGCGTAAATATGGCAAATACAGACAATATCAATACAAATAAGCCAGCATTGCCGGTAAGTAATGAAAAGAAGAAACAGGATAATACAACGATCATTGAAGAACAGCCAATAGTTCGAGAATCATCTCCGCTGCCTCCATTGCCGGGAGAAATGCTGGTTGAGCCCAAATCAGCCGGGGCTATCGGCATCGATGAAAATCAAAAAAGTTTAGCCCTTGACGGCCAGGTTGACATCCCGATATTGGTGTCCGAAGTTGAAAATCTTGACTCGCTTTTTTACGGCGGGGCGGCAAATTATCAAGAGGTAAAGACTAATGTTATAGCGGCCACCAAGGAAAGGCAGGCCATTGCTGCTAAGGGCGGCCGGCAATGGGACAAAGAGTCCTGGGCAACATCAGACGAAGCAATAGATGACTCAACTAATACAATTCTTACCGAAGAAGAGCTGGAGCAAGCTAAACAAGATAGAATGCAATATGAGGGAAGCTCTGATCGCGGCAGTATTCCGAACGTGGATAATGCTAACAAAGACGACGCGCAGGATGAAACCGGTGATTCAATCGGTAAAGAGTCCGCTTCAACTGGCATTACTGACAGCAGCAGCCCGGTGTCAACTTCGAGCGAGAATGATCAGCCGGCAACCAATACCGGCGAAGAGATGCAAACGCAAGCCGTGCTTCCTCCAGGTGTGCCGGAGCAAGAAGATGATCCGCTATATAAAAAGAATGATAACCAGGAAACGGATAATAAGCAAAGCGACGATCCGTCTATAGAATCCGCAGAAGAAACCCCAAGCTCTGATCCGGCATCAAATCATAGCATCCGGCAGCAATCGGATGAGCCCTCCACGAACAATGACGAAGGCGATAACGCAAATAAAGCCCAGGAAAAACAAGACAACCAGACTCCGGCGCCTAAAATAAACGAGGATACAGTCCAAGATAGCAACGAATCCAAAGAAAATGAAATTGACCAGACTCAGTCATCCACATCTTCTGAGACGGATACAACAACAGAACAAGAAACGTTGCTTGAGGAGAATGATACTGATACGGGCAACTCTGAAGAATCTGAAATGGCCATGCAAACCATGTCCAGTTGGTATGATTACAACAACCTGATTGGCCCAACCGCGTATAACAACCTCAATCAACAGCAATATTCAGTTTTCAAAGATAACGATGAAATTATTTCACCAAAGACTGGAGACCTCATCCTCAAAGCCACGGATCTCAATTTACCGGGCAGAAATGGACTGGACTTAAAAATAAGCCGCATATTTGAGAGCAATCAGGCCTTAGCAGGTGACCGGCTTGCCGACGGAAACAACAATCCCTTTACAGATTACACAACGTATTATATGGAAAGACATGCGATTGGGAGCGGATGGACCTGGGGGTTCCCATATGTGGAGGTTAGAGGGGACGGCTCGAATAAACAACTATATTATCACGATGGACAGGGCGCTACGTACCGGATCAACTTTTCTGGAAATACCCATGGAACCAATCTGGAAAACTATGAACTGGGCGATATCGTCTTTCAGGAAGATGCAGGCACTTTTGCCAACAGTCAGAATTATACCTCCAAATACGTTCTGATCCAATCAGACAAAACCAGGCAGTATTTTGATCAAGAGGGGAATCTTTTAGGGGTAACCGATCGTTTTGGCAATAAGATCGATTTTAAATACACTCATATTCCGACCAGTATTCGAACCCCCAATTATCACTTTAAATATCCGGAAAACCTTGATGTGTGGACCAAAAAGGATATCAACGGGCAAACCTGCTTTGCATATGACAATACCTCCGGACTTTATGACCCTCCGTCACTTAAGTTTACTGCTCCTTATGGATGTCCATATGCGGAATCGAACAGTATTTTAGTACCGGTTCATCCTAATTCCTGGTATTACTTGAAAGGCTTTATAAGCAATCAAGTTGGGTCAGGAAAATCCGGTTTAGCCTATCGAGTATTTGATGAAAATGGTAATTTACTATATAACCAGGTCAAGTGGGCCCCCCAGCAAGGTGCGCATGTTTGGTATCCTGCGGAACTGGCGATATATACTTCAACCAATGACCGATATATTCAGCTTTGTTTCGTGCAAGAAAGTGAAGGCGGTTATATATCCGGGCAGTCAAGGCTTGATAATGTTCGCTTCAGCTACATGCCTAACGTTATATCTAAAATAACGGATACAATCGGACGCCAGGTCGATTTTCAATACACGGGAATTGGTGCGGATTTAGTAGACATTAGCGCATCTCCCGGAAATATCACCTTGAACGTTAAGGACCCTTCAGCAAGCAAGAACTACAGTATAACCTATAACCGCAGTCGGTACGATTTCGCAGATCAAAGGGGTCCAATTGGCGGGCAATGGATAGATTGGAGGATGCTCTACCAGCTTGCATCGGTAAATAATGGGGATCAGACAACGACCTACTCATATATTACTTATGCCCAACCGTTTTCTTATATCAATTGGAAAAACGGTTTAGGTTATAACGGCTTCGCGATGCAAACGAAACTCACAGAAGTTCAATATAACAATACGAAAGTAAAATACACCTATGGACCGACTACAAAACATCTGGGTACGGACGGATACTACCAAATTGAACGAATAACCGAGCGCTCTGAACAGCCCAACGGTACGACCAACACGGATTACCATAGGACATATACCTATGGAGGTCTATACAACGGAGCTGCCTATAACAATGAGACGGGATATACTACTGCAAGTAAAGAATTAGATAAATCAAAAGATCCGGCCTACCAATTTACCATGAACATGCAGCAGGACAACGGCTTACAAATCAGTCAGGTAAACAAGGGCGGGGTGGACTATTCGAATACCAAAACCAATACATCGTCAGGCGAAACTGAAAAGACAAGCTATGAGCAATATGATACGGCTTACCCCAGATTGCCGGCCAAGGTTAAATATGAACAGACCAACTCCCAGGGCGCTACTACCCTTTACAAAGGGAATACCTACAACGCCTGGGGAGGACTCGCGTCAGAGACCCGGCTCCTGACCAATGAGCAGTGGAACAATAGTACCGTGAAAACGCAAAATACTATTACATATACCTACGATCCCACACATAAGTTCTTGACTTCGAAGACTTATTACCAGTCCCCGTCGAGGCAACTAACGGAATCGATCAGCTATGACAGCCAGGGACGCGTGATTTCTACCACCAACGCTAAAGGAGAATCAAGCTCCTATGAGTACGGCGATTCAGCTCATCCCGGCAACTTGACCAGGGTAGTCACCGATCTGCCCGGTGGCAGGACCAGTGTTACCGAGTATGCTTATTCAGACAGTGCCTATGCCTTTCCTACCAGTACAACCCAGAAATATACGCAAAATGGTGTTCTAAATACCAGTACGACTACCCAAACCTATGAATACCTTTGGGGCAATATAGTAAACCAAACCGATCCGTTGGGAAAAGCCACAGTCTACGAATATGACAACCAGGGTCGTGTCACCAAAATCACCTATCCGCAGTCAACCGGTAAAGACGGTTCATACACCGTGGAAGACCGTTATATCTATACCTATCCTACTTTAAACGGGGTAGGAGTCTTCAAAATTGAAAATGACAGATACAAAAACGGAACCCTGGTCTATGCGACCGCCAGCTTCTACGACAGTCATGGAAACCTCATTGACGGCGCGGTATGGGATTTTGAAAGGAATGCCTGGACCGAAACCAAAAACCAGTTCAACACGTACGGGCAGCTTGCCACAACTACTGATGCCAACAACAACCAGACCAGCTATTCATTTGACGCATGGAATCGTTTGAATTACATACAGGATGCTCAGGGGAATAAGCAGCAATATCAATATGACATCGTGAATAGAACCAGGAGTTCATATTTCCTGCCCAGCGGCGGAACCCGCGAAAACGATTACTCTGAAACCTATGATCAGTGGGGCCGGGTGGTTTTAAGAGAGGGATGGCCGGGAGGTACCGCCAATACGCCTATCACAGAGCAGTATGAATATGACCTGGTAGGCAATTGCACCAAAGTAATAGATCCAAGGAACCATCAAACCGACTTCCAGTATGATGCCTTAAACCGGGTGACAAAGGTTACCAATGCCCTGGGTGAGCAGAATGACTATGACTATGACCGCCTGGG
>DATMYB010000196.1:0-9953 GCA_035561215.1 Syntrophomonas sp.
TGCCCGTACTATAAAATTAACGAAGAATTTTTCTATTTAAGGAGGGACAGAAAAGGCTGACTTCATAAAATATGGGGCCATATAATCGTTTGGCGCCCCTTGAGGACCTGACTAATACCCTAAAAACTCGACGCAGGCTACTCCATCGCCATCCGCAGCGGGAAATTCCTCACCTGCTATGGCGTGGACAAAAAAGACGGCGCCGTCAAGGACCTCCTTGCTTCCCTTTTGGAGGGCAAGCCGGTGGCAAACGAATAAAGCAACCATAAAACCATAACCGCGTCGGCCAACTGCTTCTACATAAATCAGCCGGCCACCCGAGGAAAAGGAGGATGCAGCTTAAAAAACATCTGTGTGAAATATGCAGAGGTGATCAGAACATAGCAGAATCATTTCCCGAACCGAGAGGAGTGAAGAATCAAAATGGCTTTTAAAAGAAAATCCAAAAACTGGTCAATTTTACTGACCATAGCTATGCTTTTCATGCTATGGCCCGGAGGAGCAGCGGTGGCTGATCCTCCGGCTGGCACTGTTAGTGTTACATCTGAACAGCAATTAAGAAATACTGTAGCTAATGCAGTTTATGAGGGTTACACGATCAGTATTGATAATAATATCAACCTGACTAGCGGAAATTTAAACATTGGGCAGAATATTACCTTTACCTCGTCTGACGGAAAAACGTTGGATGCGGGAAACAACAAAATTACCGTCTCCGCAGATGCGCTAACGTTTAACGGTAATATAGAGGTTACCGGCAGCGCTACTTCAGTCATTGAAGTAGGGGGGACGGCAAGCTTCACCCTAGGCGGAAGCGCTTCGGTGAGGCAAACCGGCACAAATAGCTCCGGGGCTGTAAAAAATAACGGCGGTACGGTCGCCATCAATGGCGGTACGGTTGAGAGCAGCCATACCGGGATTAATAACGACAGTAGTACGGGGACAGTAACCGTAACCAGCGGTACGATTACCGGTACGACAGATGCAATCAATAACTATGGAACGTTGAACGTCACCGGCGGTGTAATCGGCAGCACCAGCGGAACTAGAGGTATCAACGTTAGGAGTGGCAGTACCGCTAACATCAGCGGCGGCAGCATCAGCGGCAGCACTTCTGCGGTGGCTGTCACAGGAACGGCTAATATTTCCGGCGGCTCTTTTACCGGCAAGGCAGAGACAACGTCAAACGGCAGCATCATTGATATTGACCTCAGCACCAGCGGCAGTGTCAGCCTCTCTGAAGGGGTACAATTTTACGAAGGCGGACACTATCGCTACTTCCTCACAGCACTCCCTGCTGTTCCGTTCACTGCAACTCAAGGTCAGGAATCCACTGTATCACTGACGGGAGCCCACAACGGAGTAAACTTTGCAGTTGACACCAGCACCGATGCTGAGTTAGGCGCGACTGCGGTTGGTTCGGGAAGTACAGCAACTGTAAACATGATCCCCACGGCGTCAGGCAGTTATAAGCTGGTGTTGACCGCCGCGGGAACAGGGACTGCCAGCGGGCAAACCTTTAAGCTGACCCTGCCGGTTACGATCACAGCGCCCTCGCTTCCCGCGCTTGCCGCACCCTTAAACCTCGCCTGGGACGGCACTACCCCCGGCAAAGCCAAGTGGGACGCGGTCACCAACGCTTCAAGCTATAGCGTGCAGCTCTATAAGGGCGGTACGCCAGAGGGCAGCGCGGTCAGCGTCTCATCAGGCACGGAGCACGATTTTACTGCAGCTATCATCACAACCGGCAGCTATACCTTCAAGGTAACCGCTGTCGGAGACGGTACGACTTACAGCAACAGTCCACCATCGGCTGCAAGTCCTGCGTACAGCTATATCTTGCCAACAGCCGTCTGCGAAGTATCGTCTGTGCCAACAAAAGCATACACCTCGCTGGCTGCGGCGTTGGCTGAGGTGGAGGACGGGCAGACCATTACGCTGCTTGGCGATATCAACCACAATACAGGTGACAATACAGGTATTGTCATAGACGGTAAAACTGTCATCTTCAATCTGAATGGCCGCACCCTGAACGTAACCACCGACAAAGCCAAGGGTATCGATGTGAAAAACAACGGCAAGCTTGAACTGTGGGGAGATTCCGGTGCGCTCAACGTCACAGCTACCTGGGATGCGGTCGTGGTGGACGGCTCCGAATCCTCCGCTGTCGTCACCAGCGCGACCAGCACTAAAAATGCCGGAGTGCGCGCGGCAAACGGCGGAGAGATCACCGTAAGGGGCGACGCCATAGGCGGTGCTGCTGGAGTGAGCGCCGCTGGTGAAAATAGCAAGGTTACGGTGGGCGGCGACGCCAAATCCACAGAAAATAACTATACGGCGGTGGAAGCGGTTTCCGGCGCGGAGGTGGCGGTGACGGGGAACGTGATTACCGCAGGTACGGGCAGCAAGGGCGTGTATGCGAGCGCCCCTGGCACGAAGGTGCATATCGTCGGCAACATACAGGCCACGCAAATCGGCGTGGACGCCAGCAGCTCGGCCGAGGTCACGGTGGAAGGCAATGTCTCCGCCACCACCAATCCGCCCTCATGGGCATACGGAGTAAGGGCGCAAACCAAAGCCAAGGTCACCGTACGGGGTGATGTCAGCGCCAATGACCATTCAAGCAGCATTGGCGTGGTTGTAAACAGCACGCCCGGCTTTACTCCGACCGAGGTGACAGTAGACGGGACGATAAGCGGCACCACCTATATCCGCTTGAGAAACAATGCCAAAACCGAAAATGATAAGGAGATTTCCACTACCAAACCCGGCTACTACACCTACACGCTGACCGACAGCGAAGGCACCCACACCGTTTGGGTGAAGGACCCTGCGGCTCCGGGCGGCCCCACCGGTCCTGCCGTCTGGCATTACCGCAGCCCTTTGCCGACTTCAAATATTATTGAAAAAGCAATATTTATCAGCGGCAAATACATGGCGGTAGGCTATAACGGGACCCTGATCACTTCCCCGGACGGCATAACCTGGCAGAAAGTCGACGTCGGGACGGATACCGACCGGCTGACCGGCATTGCCCATGGGAACGGTAAATATGTCATCGTCGGCACTGCCGACAGCAATTATTACGCGGCCCGGATCTATACCTCCGACAACGGGACGGACTGGCGCGAGACCGCGGCCATCCCTGAGCATGGACTCTATGATGTGGTTTACGGGGATGACGGATTTGTGGCCGTAGGGCAATCCGGGAAAATCCTCCATTCTGACGATGGGGAGAACTGGGATGTCATAACGGTGAACCCCATGGATTATACCCTCCTGTCCATAACCTATGGCAATGGTAAGTATGTGGCCGCAAGTATGAGGAAACATACGGGAATAACGCAACGCGGTGCTATCATGACTTCAGCAGATGGCGTGGAATGGGATGTAACGCATACCAACAGTACCAATACCCTATGGGATATCACCTATGCTGGAAGCTCTGATGCCGGGACCTTTGTGGCCGTGGGCGGAGAATCCACCGGCAGTTACTACATTTGCACCTCCTCCGACGGCGCAACCTGGACCCAGCGCAGCAATTCCGGGTCGGCCTACGCCCAGCTCCTCTCGGTAACCTACGTCAACAGCCAGTTTATTGCCGTTGGCAGTACGAACTCCGGTGGGTCCAGCGGAGCCAATAAAGCCTTTATTACGACTTCAGTCAATGGGATCAGCTGGTCTGACAGGTCAGATACGACCAAATCAGGTCTCAGAGTGATTGTCGGAGACTCTAACAACAATGTGTCTGTGGCGATGGGCGGCACGGGCAACATCTATACCTCCGACAACGGAGGAACCAGCTGGGATTACCGGACCCTCGGCGCCACCAAGCACTTGAATAGCGTGGCCTGGAATGGGAGCGACCTGTTTGTCTCGGTAGGCATTGAAGGGACCATCCAGACCTCGCCCGACGGCGTAAACTGGACCATCCGGACTTCGGGAACCTCCTACAACTTTAATGAAGTGGAATATCTGAACGGTCAGTTTATCGCGGTGGGCAGGAACGGGATCATTTTCACCTCGGGAGACGGCTCAGCCTGGACTTCCCGGAGTTCGGGCACCACCAGAGACCTGAAGGGAATTGCCTACGGCGCCGGCAAATATGTTGTGGTCGGGGGAGACAATTCCTCCAACCCGGTCGTGCTTACCTCGGAGAACGGCATGGACTGGAGTCAGGTTACCAATGATCCTCCTTTCATCAACCGGTCCTTTGTCACGGTGGCTTACGGGAATGGTGTATTTCTGGCCCTGATGCAGTACGGCCAGGCATATGTCTCCAGCGACGGCACCAACTGGTCGTCCGCCGCTGACCTGCCCGGAAGCGGGAAATATCCCACCGACATGATCTATGCCGGCGGGAAATTCGCGGCAGTGGGCGGTTACGGAGAAATTTACCTGTCTTCCGATAATGGAGCAAGCTGGACGGTTATCGACACTGCTTTAGACAGTTATTCCTGGTCTATCACCTATAGCAGCGGGAATTTCGTAGCGGTGGGAGGGCTCGGAAAAATCATGGCCTCCGCCGACGGAGGAACGACTTGGTTCGTACAGCCATCCGGCTTGACTTACAATCCTTATTTCAGTCTGGATAGTGAAGCCGAGCTGGCAGGCATTGCGGCCGGCGGCAGCAACTTTGTGGCGGTGGGCGGCAACGGGATCACCCTCCAGTCCGATAGTTTCAGCGTTTCCACCGATGCCGACGCCCAGGACGTGGACATAGCCATAAGAAGCCTGGGAGTCCACAATATACTGGGAAGCGGAAGCAATTACAGCGCAGGCAACATCGTGGCCAACATGAACCTGGTTACCAGCGGACTTGGTAATACCGCCATCAGCTGGGAGAGCAGCAAGCCAGCTTATATTGCGGCCAACGGCACAGTGACCCGTCCGGGCTTCAGTGCCGGCGACCAGGTGGTTGACCTGACCGCCACCGTCAGCAAGGGAGCGGCCAGCAGGACCAAAACCTTTACCGTGGTTGTGAAAGCCCAGCCCAATCCCGACATAGCGGACGTGGATGCCGCCTATGCGGCCCTGACCTTCGACACGATCAAGGGGAGCAATACTGCTGAAAACAGCATCGGGTCCGACCTGACCCTGCCCGTAAGCGGAGCCAGCAGCACCACCCTCAGCTGGAGCAGCAATAAGCCGGCCTATATCGCAGCCGACGGCACGGTCACCCGCCCCGCCCAGGGCGCTGGTAACGAAGTGGTTATCCTGACTGCCACCATAACCAAGGGAGCGGCCAGCAGAACCAAAACCTTTAGTTTAACCGTCAAAGCTCTGGTTGATCCGGATACCCAGGCCGTGACGGATGCCAAGGCGGCCCTGACCTTTAACGTGATCAAGGGGAGCAATACCGCTGCAAATAACATCGTGTCCGATCTGACCCTGCCCGTAAGCGGAGCCAACAGCACCGCCATCAGCTGGAGCAGCAATAAGCCGGCCTATATCGCAGCCGACGGCACGGTCACCCGCCCCGCCCAGGGCGCTGGTAACGAAGTGGTTATCCTGACTGCCACCATAACCAAGGGAGCGGCCAGCGATACCCAAATCTTTCATCTGATGGTTACGGCAGTCGCGGAACAGGAGGTAACCGGCATAACCGTAAGGACCCAGCCGACCAATCTGACTTACACCGCCGGGGAAAGCCTGGACTTAGACGGCCTGGTGGTGGCCCTGACCTATAGCGACAGCTCCACTTTGGAGGTGGGCTACGAAGATTTCATCTATATGGGCATCACTGCCGTTCCGGCCCATGGAACCGGGCTGACGACGGGCCACCACAACCAGCCGGTGGAAATAACCTGCAACGGGCAGACGGCCTATACGAGTAATCTGACCGTGACGGCAAGCCCAGAACGGGAGGTAACCGGCATAACCGTAAGGACCCAGCCTGATGATTTGACCTACACCGCCGGGGAAAGCCTGGACTTAAGCGGCTTGGTGGTGACCCTGACCTATAGCGACAGCTCCACTTTGGAAGTGGGCTACGAAGATTTCATCTATATGGGCATCACCGCTGTTCCGGCTCATGGGACCGGGCTGACGACGGCCCACCACAACCAGCCGGTAGCAATAACCTGCAACGGGCAGACAGCCTATACGAGTAATCTGACCGTGACGGCCGGCTCAAGCGGCGGCGGCGGCGGAGGGAGTGCTCCGTCCGGCACCCTGGTCACCCCCGCGGGCAGTAGCAATGTGTCGGGCAACGGCGTTACCCTGTCCATCCCCGCCGGAGCAGTGGCAAGCAACGTCCGCGTGCAGGTAAGGGAAGCCAGTCTGACTTCCGGGATGAGCCTGCCGGATGACAGCCGGCTGATCAGCCGGGTGGTGGATATCGTCAAGGATAAGTCCGGCAATTTCGCCGAGCCGGTTACCATTACCATGTCTTTTAATCAATCGCAAATCGACCCGGAAAAATATGACATAAAGATCTGCTGCTTTAACGAAGAGAGCGGCGAATGGGTGGAACTGGACAGTATCGAAGTAAACCTGGATACCGGCACTGTTTCCGGTAACGTGAATCATTTTACCAAATTCGCAGTCATAGCTACCCTTAAAAAAACGGAACAACAACCACTCCCGGAACCGCAGCCTGAAGCTGAGCTGCCCGCCGACGTTACCGGGCACTGGGCCCAGGACAGCATTACCAAACTGATTGCCGCCGGAGTGATCAGCGGCTATCCCGACGGCAGATTCCAGCCCGATAAAACCGTTACCCGGGCCGAGTTCACCGTCATGCTGGTCAAAGCCCTGAAGCTGGAATCCAAGGAAGGATCAGTCTTTGCGGATACCGCCGCCCATTGGGCCAAAGACAGCATTGGCACTGCCGCCGCCCACGGCCTGATCAGCGGTTATGATCAAAGCAGATTCGGCCCCGACGACAATATCACCCGGGAGCAGGCCGCGGTCATCATCGCCCGGGCCGCTAACCTGCAAATGGGAGACCAGGCATTAAGCTTCAGCGACGCCCGGCAGGTTTCCCCCTGGGCCTTGTCCGGCGTAGCCGCCGCGGTAGGCAAAGCCTACTTGAGCGGTTATCCCGACAACAGCTTCCGGCCCCAGGACTACACCAGCCGCGCCGAAGCAGCGGCGATTATCGCCAAACTGCTGTAGATTTGGCCCTTGGGGCACTATTAATGCTGCCGGACATAATCGGGTAGGAGGCCACCCATTAATTGAGTGGCCGACCTCCCAGTCGAGCAGCAAAGGGGACTTTTCACCCCTATGCTCTCGCAGAACCGTACGTGAACCTCTCGATTCATACGGCTCTTATCATTCCCCAATACTAAAAGATTCCACAGAGAGCCCAATGCGCAAACATGTTGGGTTCTCTTTCTTTTACTTGTTTTAGCCACTCTTCGGCTCTGCGCCGGTGCCCACGAAAATTCTTGTACTTGCACATCGCCCACTTAATCAGACGCCTTTGCACACAGTCCAACGTACGTTTCCGGCCTATGGTCGCTATGGGCGGTCACCTTTACGATTCTGGACACCTGCTCTTCCTCCCCGATCGTTTAATTTTCACCATGTTCGGCCGCATTTCCGGCGGACGCGGGAATTTTACCAGACCGCGATCGACGACAACGCAGCCCTGCGAGAATTTAGCCGGCGGGAATTATAGTTTTAGGCTTAACAGAGCACTAGTGTTTTGACCAACTAAAACTTTGGTTTTAAGCTTGTCTAAATTTCCATCTGCGTTGTTGTCGTCAGTCGCTGTAGCTACGGCTACGCCTCCTTCCGACGCCTAGCAGAGTGAAAATTTAGCCGGCGCTTAAAACTCAAATATTAGTTGGTCAAAACACTAGTAAATGGAGAACTTGGCCATTTTCCGGTAAAGACTGCTGCGTGAGATGCCCAGTTCCTTGGCGACCTTGCTTCGGTTATTGCTGAACTTGTTAAGGTAGTTTCTTATCAACTGTTCTTCCATTATATCTATGGAAGGGGTTTCTTCCCATATCCTTATATATTCCTGACTGTCCTCATACATTTCAGGCGGCAGCATGTCTGCGGTCAATACATTTTCGGAACAAATGTTGATGGCCCGCTCAATCACATTGTTAAGCTCTCTTACGTTGCCCGGCCAATCATAATTCAGCAAAATGTCCATGGCCCGGTTGTCAATGCCGGTTATGCTTTTACCATGTCTGGGGCCGATGGTTTTGATAAAATGTTCGACTAATTCGGGAACATCACCGGATCTTTCCCGCAGTGGAGGGATATTGATAATCATAACCCCCAGCCGGTAATATAGATCAAGCCTGAAATTGCCTTTTTTTACTTCTTCCAATAGCTTTTTGTTGGTGGCGGCAATGATACGGACATTGACCGGAATAAGCTCCCGGCCTCCCAGACGCTCAATGGTTCCGCTCTCCAGGACACGCAACAGGGAGGCCTGCATATCCAAGGGCATTTCCCCGATCTCATCAAGAAATATGGTTCCCTGATCGGCCAGCTCAAATTTTCCCGGGTTGCCGCCTTTACGGGCGCCGGTAAAGGCGCCGTCTTCATAGCCGAACAATTCGCTGGAAATAAGCTCCCGCGGCAGGGCGGCACAATTTATAGCCAAAAAAAGTTCCTGCGAGCGGTTGCCGGCATTGTGAATGGCTTGGGCGAACATTTCCTTGCCTACGCCGCTTTCCCCCAGCAACAAGACATTGGAGTCACTGTCAACCGCCATTTGCGCATAATTAATGGCATTTTTAAAATTGCTGCTTTTGCCGATAATCTGATCAAAGGTTATATTACTGCGGGATCCCGCTACCCTCTGAATCAGATGTTTATATTTCTGCATGGGAGTCAAAACAACCACCGTACCAAGTATTTGATTGTTTTTACCGGTCAGTGGAGTACAGTTAACCGCCAGCTTAATCATATCATTCTTTCTCTTGACGACCAGATTTTCACCCGATATGGTTTTATAGTTCGATAGCTTGGATAAAAACAACTCATTATTTGGAAACATCAGATCGGAAAGACTTTGGCCGATGGCATTATGATAATCAATACCAAGGCTTTGCGCCGCCGGAACATTCAAGTGGGTTACCCGCGACTCATGATCCAGGGTTAAAACGCCGTCGGACATGGAGTTCATGATGGCGGTTTTGTGGAGGTTGGCCATCTCACTTTGCTGGTAAATATGATACAAAGCCAGTTGTCTTTCAATGTTTCGGGCAGTCGCCACCGCCATTCCCAGCGTATGCCGATTAACCAGTCGATAAGGACCGGCAATGTTAAACACCCCAATTATATTCTCGTCTTCATCAAAAATGGGGGCGGCTGAACAGGTGGCGCCGGCGTTGACCCGACAATAATGTTCATATCCGAAAATTTGTATAGGTTTTCTCAATGCCATAGCCAGGCTGTTTGAATTGGTGCCCATCACTGCTTCCGACCAATTGGCTCCCTCGGTCAGTTTAGCTACAGCAGTGAATTTAATCGCATCCCGGTCACCGATGCTGATCAGGCAATAACCTTCCCGGTCGGTTAGGGTGTACAAAAATCCGGAGCCTTCGGTGAACTCCTGCAAATGCTCTATCATCGCTCGGGCTTGCTCAACCAAAATGTGATTATTGGCTCTTCTCTCCTCCAGTTCCGCCGCATTCAAAACTACATCACAATAAGGTTTGGTCGGATCCACACCGTATATTTTGCTTCTTTCCCAGGATTCACGTATTTCATCGGAAATGGTTATATCTTTGTATTTTCCGTGCTCACGCAGCGATTGCCAAATGCTGTATATAGATTCCTTGTTTAAGTCGGCGATCATATTATCCGTCCCCCCTTCATTGGGTCCACATTAATAGCGTAACAGGTTTGGGCCGAAGCTGCGACAGATAAAATGAATTACAAAACCATATATTACCACATACCATATTATATCACGAAAATATCGCAATATATCATTATTTAATGATTGCTTGCTGTCGAGGAGATTAGTGCCTTATTCC
>DATMYB010000197.1:0-5949 GCA_035561215.1 Syntrophomonas sp.
ATATTAAAAGAGTCATCGGTCTGCCCGGTGAAACCGTGGAAATGAAAAACAACCGGGTATATATCAATAATAAACCGTTATCGGAACCATACCTGTCAGAGCCAATCAATTACACTTACGGTCCGGTAACTGTTCCCGAGAATAGCCTGTTGGTATTGGGGGATAATCGCAATCACAGTTTTGACAGCCATTTATGGAATGCCTGGCTGAGCCGGGATCAGATCAAAGGTAAGGCCTTTATGATTTACTGGCCGCTAAAAGAAATCAAATTGTTGGACAGGGGAGTATCGTTTGAATGAGAATATTGATAACTAATGATGATGGCATATATTCCCGTGGTGTTCAAACTTTGGTGGGAGAGCTCAGTAAAGCGGCTGAACTATATCTGATAGCGCCTGACCGTGAACGTAGCGGTACGGGTCATTCCATAACCGTATTTGATCCCATCCGGGTAATCGAAAAATCTTTTCCGGGGGTCAAACAAGCTTGGGTGATAAACGGCACGCCGGTAGACTGTGTTAAAATCGCCCTTGCTCGTCTAATCGAGGAAAAAATCGATCTGGTTATTTCCGGCATTAATCATGGCTATAATCTGGGCAACGACGTTTTATATTCAGGCACGGTGTCGGCAGCCGCTGAAGCGGTTATGATGGGTTGCCCATCTCTGGCCGTATCCCTTGGTTGGGAGCGCAGTGACGGTGACTTCGATTTTGCCGCCCGTTTGACGGTTCAACTGGTGAATTCTTTAATGCATTGGGGGATCGATCCTCGCACTTTGGTTAACATAAATATACCTGCGGTGGAAAAGTCACAGATCAAGGGTATCCGGGTATGCAAACTGGGACTTCGCAATTACGGTAATATGTTCGAAGAAAGACACGATCCGCGTGGCAATACTTATTACTGGATGGGCGGCAATATTCTGCAGGAAGAGCAGGATACGGACAGCGACGTGTATGCGGTGGAACATAACTATATAAGCGTTACTCCCATCAGCCTTGATTTAACCAACTACGCGCTTTTGGATCAGTACCGGCATCTGGCGTCGAATTTTCAAAAAAGGAATTACCCTGAGTTGAAAATATCTGAATAGTACATTTTTGCAATCGTTGTAATAATTCTAATAGGAGTGGAATGATTGTCCAAAGAATTTAAGGAGTTTGTCAAGGAAACTCTCAGCATTGTTATCATCGCCTTTATTTTGGCCTTGATTCTAAGAGCCTTTGTCATCGAAGGGAGACTTATCCCTTCGAGTTCCATGCTTCCTACCTTGCAGGTGCAGGATCGGGTCATGGTCAACAAATTTATTTACTCTTTCAAAGAGCCTCAGCGAGGAGACATCGTGGTTTTCCATCCGCCGGAGACTTTAAATATGGAAGACGATCTGATCAAACGCGTTGTCGGGCTTCCCGGCGAGAAAGTAGAGATGAAAAACCAGCAGGTCTACATAAACGATCAACCCCTGACAGAGCCTTACCTGGCCGAGCCACTGAATTATACCTTCGGCCCGGTGACGGTGCCGCAAGGCAGTTTGCTGGTATTGGGGGACAACCGCAACGACAGTAACGACAGTCACATGTGGGGTTTCCTGGATCGTGATAAGGTGGTCGGCAAAGCTTTTCTTACTTACTGGCCGCTGAAAGATTGCAAAATGTTGGAGCGGGGTGTGTCCTTTGCCTCACAGTGACTAGTAGTCTGCGTCGCCTAAAGGTTCAGGTTATCCGCCGAGAAAAATTTTTACAGGGCAAGGCGGAGGATTGAGTAATACTGGCCGTATTGCGATTGACGACAACGAAGTCCTGCGAAAATTTAGCCGGCGGTAAGCAAAGTTTTAGGTGACGCAGGCTACTAGCCTGTTCTCAGTTATCCAATCGTAATCCCGCTGTTCTATAAAAACGACAGAGATTTTTGCCCCGGAGCGGATGTACGGCTTTATCAGTACCGCGAGCAAAAAAGGTTTTGCCAGTTGTGTTAAAGTATAGTACCATTTTACAGGGTACAATTATATTGAGGAGGTTTATTGGATGAAGGTCTATCCTACCAGCAGTATTCGCAACATAGCGCTTGTCGGCCATGGAGGGACGGGGAAAACTTCACTGGCTGAGGCAATGCTTTATTCCACCGGCGCTTTAAAGCGTCTGGGCAAAGTCGACGACGGTACCAGTACGGGGGATTATCTTCCGGAAGAGGTTAAAAAGAAATTTACTATCAGCACTTCGCTGATTCCATGCGAATATAAAGATTGCAAAATCAATGTGGTAGATACCCCCGGGTATGCGGATTTCTATTTCGAAGTGGCCGGCGCCATGCGTATCGTGGACAGTATGCTGATGATGTTCTCCGCCACGGCTGGAGTTGAGGTTCAGACTCAGGTGGCCTGGGAAGACTATCCTCAAATTCCGAAAATCGCCTTCATTAATAAAATGGAACGTGAAAATGCGGATTTCCATAAAGTACTGGATCAGATCAAACAAACGTTCAGCGACAACGTGGTTCCTATCCAGTTACCGATTGGAGCGGCGGATACTTTTAAAGGCATCGTAGATCTGATCCAGATGAAAGCTTACACCATCGAGCCCGGCAGCGGAAAAATGACGGAAACGGACATTCCTGCCGACATAATGGACGATGTGGAAATGCATAAACTGGAGCTGATCGAGGCCGCGGCCGAAGCTAACGACGATTTGCTGGCCAAATACCTGGAAGGCGAAGAAATAACTGACGAGGAAATCAAGGACGGCATCAAAGCTGCTGCTTCCAATGGCACTGCCGTATTTGTCATGTGCGGTTCCGTTTTGAATAATATGGGCGTTACCGCGCTGATGGATTTTATCGTTGCATGTTCGCCTACTCCCGATCATAATTCCATGGTGGCCGGCAAGGATATCCAAAGCACCCCTTTTACCGCCCAGGTGTTTAAGACCATAGCCGATCCCTATATCGGCCGCTTGACCATGTTCCGGATCTTCACCGGCAAGATGAAAGCCGACAGCATAGTTTACAACGCCAACAAGGAAAAAGACGAGAAAATTACCCAACTGCTGGTTATGACCGGTAAAGAACAGGCGTCGGTGCCTGAATTGAACGCCGGCGACATTGCCGCAGTGGCTAAACTGAGCGTGACTTCCACTTCCGATACTTTGTGCACCAAAGCCAATCCAACCATATTGGATCCGATCAACTTCCCGTTGCCGACCCTTAAGATGGCGATCGAGCCCAAGAGCAAGGGGGACGAAGACAAACTCAGCGGCGCGCTGCAAAGGTTGATGGAAGAGGATCCCACCATCACCGTGGAGAAGAATACGGAAACCCGCCAGACCATACTGACCACTATGGGCGATACCCATATGGATATTTTAGTGGACAAACTGGCGCGCAAATTCGGCGTAGACGTGGTCAGCCGCGAAATGCGAATTCCTTACCGAGAAACGATCCGCGGCACCGTCGAGGTGGAAGGCAAACATAAAAAGCAGAGCGGCGGTCACGGTCAGTACGGTCACGTATGGATCAAATTCGAGCCCTATGACGAAGGCACTTTCGTCTTTGAAGAAAATGTTTTCGGCGGATCGGTGCCTCGCAACTTCTTCCCCGCAGTTGAAAAAGGACTGCAGGAAGCGTTGGAGGAAGGCGTTTTAGCCGGCTACCCGGTTACCAATCTTAAAGCTACTCTGTACGATGGATCCTATCATTCGGTGGACTCCTCGGAAATGGCTTTTAAAATGGCTGCCAGAATCGCTTTTAAAAACGGCGTGGAAAAAGCCAAACCAGTTCTGCTGGAACCCATCGTGAATGTGGAAATTGAAATTCCCGATACGTACATGGGCGACATCATCGGCGATCTCAACAGCAAACGGGGCAGAGTACTGGGAATGGAACCGGCAGGCAAAAAACAAATCGTCAAAGCGCAGGTACCGCTGGCGGAAATGGCCAGATACACCATCGACCTAAAATCCATAACCCAGGGACGCGGCAAATTCAAAATGGAAGTAGACCATTACGAAGAAGTTCCGGCCCAGGATGCTGAAAAAATCATCGCCAAAGCCAAGAAGGAAAAAGAAGAGAAAGAGAAATAAGAACAGCGCACCGCCTGTAAAAAGGGTGGTGCTTTTTTATTGGTTGCAGTATTTATGATAAAATAGATAGCATCAATCTGGACTAGTACTCTGTCAACCCTAAGTCCGCATATTATTTGTCGAGGGAAATTTCTGCAGGGCAAGGCGGAGGAGTGAGCAATACTGGATATATTGCGATCGACGACAACACAGCCCTGAGCCTCGCAAGCGAGGATTTAGCCGGCGGAAATGAAAGTTTTAGGTCTAACAGACTACTAGTGCTCTGTTAAGTCTAAAAGTTTATATTATCCGTCGAGAAAAATTTTCACAGGGCAAGGCGGAGGAATGAGGAATACTGGACGTATTGCGATTGACGACAACGCAGCCCTGCGAAAATTTGGCCGACGGGAATTGAAGTTTTAGGCTTAACAGAGTACTAGCTATTCTTTACCGGAAAATATCAAAGTATAAACCTCAGAATCATTTTAAAGGAGAGTAAGCCGCATATGGAATCGCTGCTGGCCAGTCTAAACTATTATCTGCACCATATTCCCGCTAATTTGCAAGCCGGTATGATCGCGTTGCTGATATTTTTGTTGTTTCTGTTGTTGGGCAAATTACTAAGCGTCATTATTATAAAACTGGTCCTAAAACTTACCTCCCGTGATCCTTCCGATCTGCAAAGCAATAGTGCCGCCCTATCTTTTCAAAAACCCTTGCGCTATTTCATTATTATTCTGGGAACGTATTGGGCGCTGCAGTATTTGCCGTTGACTCCCGTTCAGGATGTTTTTATCGGTAAAATGTTCCGTTCCGCTATTATAATTCTGATGGCCTGGGGATTTTATGAACTAGTCGGCATTCAGTCGACCATGGCAGATGGAATAAAGGCCAGGTTAAAACTGGATGATATACTCATCGCTTTTTTTTCGAAAATAATCAGGTTCATAATTGTCGCGCTGGCGATCGTATTGTGTGCCAGCGAATGGAATTACGACGTCAATGGATTTATTGCCGGACTGGGACTGGGAGGGTTGGCCTTTGCTTTGGCCGCTAAAGATGCGCTGGCCAATATATTCGGCGGTATCATCATTATTATGGAGAAACCTTTTGCCATCGGCGACTGGGTAGCCACTCCCAGCGTGGAAGGTATCGTCGAAAATATTTCGTTTCGCAGTACCCGCTTTCGTACTTTTACCCAGGCGCTGGTAACCGTTCCTAATTCGACTTTGTCCAACGAAGCCATTACTAACTGGTCGCGGATGGAAAAACGGCGGGTATTATTTTATCTGGGGCTTAATTATGCTACTCCGCCGGATAAAATCGAACTGGCTGTAAAAAAAATTAAACAATTGCTTACAAATAACCCTGACGTTTATGATGAAAATATGCTGGTTTCATTTGAAAAGTTTCAGGAAAGCAGCCTGGATATACTTATACAGTACTATACCAAGCCAACCGCTTGGGGAGATAATCTGAAGGTCAGAGAAGAAGTCAATCTTGATATTATGCGCTTATTGAGCGAAGAAGGCATATCCATTGCCTTTCCCAGCCGCAGCATATTTATTGAGAGCAGCCTCGGGAGCAGTGAATAAAAAGGGGAAGCTATTTTAAAAGATCTGTATCTCTGTAACTGTGTTTTAGGCACGACTCGCCCCAGATACGAATCCTTTTACTGCGGCCCTGTAAGTATATACTGCCGCAATCGCAGCATCGGAACAGCTTGAGCCCAAAAACGCTAAACAATACCTGCCAATCCATATACGGCATGGTTACTCCCTCCATATTCATTATGTGGTAAGTTATGTAATCATAATAGCACCTTAGTCGAGCAGAAATTTGTCAGCAGTTTGGCCTTATTTGTGACCAAATTAGACCTCAACCGCTTTTAATATCT
>DATMYB010000198.1:0-3196 GCA_035561215.1 Syntrophomonas sp.
GCCAAAGGACGCTATGGGCTGGCAGCCGTCACTAGCATGGCACAGCAATATAATAACGGAGAACACATAACGGTAATTAGTATTTCCGAAAAACTGGGGATATCAAAGATTTATCTCGAACAGGTTTTTTCCATGCTCAAACGCGCCGGCCTGCTGACTTCAGTAAAAGGCGCCCAGGGCGGTTACCAGTTGGCCCGAATGCCGGGGCAGATAACCGTGTTTGACGTACTTTCCGCAGTGGAAACTTCATTGTTTGAAAAAACCGAGGATACGGTGCGGGAAAGTGCGCCCCACATTGAAGCAGCTATGCGGTTATCTGCATTTGATATTCTGGACCAAGCGGTAAAAGATACTTTAGGCCAAATTACTTTGGATGATCTTATAACCGCAGCGGAGAAACACAAAGAGGATCAAGCCATGATGTTCTATATTTAATGCAGACGGGAGAAATGACTATGGATTTCAGCACCCTTTGTATACACGGAAATAATATCAGGTACGATAACAGTGGAGCCATCAGCGTCCCTATCTATCAATCCGCTACTTTTGCCCACCCGGGAGTGGGAAAAAGCACGGGGTTCGATTATTCTCGCACCCAGAACCCCACCCGCGAGCACCTTGAAAACACCGTCGCCAAACTTGAAAACGGCGCCGACGCTATTGCCTTCTCCACCGGTATGGCTGCCATAACCACTTTAATGGAACTTTTTTCTCCGGGAGATCATATCATCGCATCCGACGATTTGTACGGAGGTTCGCTGCGCTTGTTCCACCACATTTCCCGCAAAAACGGTATCGAGTTTGACTTCGTCAACACTGCGGATACCGCATCAGTGGTAGCGCTTATAAGGCCGGAGACCAAGGCGATATTTGTTGAAACTCCAACCAACCCTATGATGCAGGTCACCGATATTGCTGCTGTAGCTGATTTATGTAAGGGCAACGACATTTTACTGATCCTGGACAACACTTTTCTCACCCCTTATTTCCAAAAACCTTTGGATCTGGGAGCGGACATCGTCGTCCACAGCGGCACCAAATACCTGGGCGGGCACAATGATACACTGGCCGGTTTTTTGGTGGTTTCCGACTCAATCTTGTCAGAACGGCTGCGTTTTATTTACAAGACCACGGGAGCTTGTTTGTCTCCTTTTGACAGTTGGCTTTTGATCCGCGGCATCAAGACCTTGCCTGTCAGGATGGAGCGGCAGCAGGAGAGCGCTATGAAAATAGCGCAGTGGCTTTGTGGGGAAAATAAAATTAAGCACGTATATTACGCCGGACTTCCCTCCCACCCGGATTATGAGGTATCCAGGAAGCAGACTAGCGGCTTTGGAGCCATGATCTCTTTCGAGACGGATTGCGAGAATACGGCGCTGCAAATTCTGGAACGGGTATCGATTATCCAATACGCCGAAAGCCTGGGCGGAGTCGAAAGCCTGATCACGTATCCGATGCTGCAGACCCATGCTGACGTACCTAAGGAAGAGCGTGAAGCCAAAGGCATAACCGAGCGGTTGCTGCGGCTTTCCGTCGGGCTGGAAGCAGTTGACGACCTAATTTCAGACTTAAACCATGCTTTGGGAGGAATTTGATATGCCCTATTCTTTTGACCAGATCATAGACCGCTGCGGCACCGATTGTATTAAATATGATTTTGCCGCCAAGAGAGGAATGCCGGAGGGCATTTTGCCGTTGTGGGTAGCGGATATGGACTTTCAGGCTCCGCCTGAGGTACTGGATGCGCTGATCGCCAAAAGCCGCCACGGTATCTTCGGCTATAGCGACACGGCAGGAGAAGATTACTTCAATGCCTTATACGGCTGGTACCGGAATCGCTTTGATTGGGAGACTTCGCCTGCATGGCTGGTGAAAACCCCGGGCGTGGTGTTTGCCATCTGCACTGCTATCCGCGCCTTGACTCAAGAGAACGACGCCGTACTGATCCAGCAACCGGTTTACTATCCTTTTTCAAGTTCGGTGCTGAGCAATAACCGCCGGCTGGTGGTAAACGAACTCAAATATGATCAAGGCAAATATTCCGTCGACTTAAATGATTTCGAAGACAAGATTGTCAGCAATCAGGTGAAACTCTTTGTTTTATGCAGCCCCCAGAATCCGGTGGGCCGGGTCTGGACCAGGGAAGAGCTGACCGCCATGGGGGATATCTGTTGGCGACACGGCGTGCTGGTAGTATCTGACGAGATCCACGCCGATTTCGTTTATCCCGGACACCGCCATCTGGTATTTGCGGCGCTCAAGCCTGAATTCGCAGATATAACCGTCACCTGCACGGCGCCGACTAAAACTTTTAACCTGGCCGGATTGCAGATATCGAATATTTTCATCTCCAACCCGGTTATCCGGCGGCAGTTCCGGCAGGAACTTGACCGAGTCGGATACAGTCAGTCTAATGTGATGGGATTGGCGGCATGTCAAGCCGCTTATCGTTATGGAGCCCCGTGGCTGGATGAGCTGAAAGACTATCTGGTCGCCAACCTGGCCTTCGTCAGAGATTTTCTGGCGGAAAACCTGCCCCAGATATGTCTGGTGGAACCGGAAGGAACGTATCTTATCTGGCTGGATTGCCGGGCGCTTCATCTTTCAGATCAGGAATTGGACGACTTGATCGTATATAAAGCCGGTTTGTGGCTGGATCCCGGTCCCATATTCGGGAGAGGCGGAGAAGGATTTCAGCGGATAAATATCGCCTGCCCCCAATCCATTCTGCGGCAGGCCATGGTCCAGCTAAAAACAGCGGTGTTATCTCTGCCGCCCAAGCATAGTTAACGTTTATTTAAACGTTTCGTCAAAAGAGGCGAATAGCTGCCGTCCAAAGTCCCCTTCCATCGGCGTACCTATGTACTTTCCGGCGGCGCCAGTTTGGCGCCTCGAACGGCACGATGCTGCCACATGGCAGCGAGTACCGGCGATCGAAGGCGAAGGCTGAGAGCCGGTGAATAGAAGTCAGAAGCTACATTAATAGTGCCGTCAGGCACATCAGTAGTACCCGAAGGGTGGCTGACTGCCGATGAATCACGGGTTTTGGCAAGCCTTGCTCTTCGCCTTTTTTGCTCGCTCTGTTGATTTTGACTTTATTGACAGTCAACAACGTTTATTAAACGTTTGTTTGATATTGTGTTTGTAACATCATCGGCATTTGCCATAATCAAATTTTACCGGCCTGCTGAACATC
>DATMYB010000199.1:0-2383 GCA_035561215.1 Syntrophomonas sp.
ATATGGATAATCCGCGTATATTGATTTTTTCGGCTAAATTTGGCAATGGACATCTGCGCGCGGCCCAGGCGCTGGTCGAATCGGTTTACGAAGCATACCCTCACGCTGAAATCGTTCACCTGGATGCGATTGAAATGCTAAACAAAAGATTCAATGCGGTCCTGAAAGATTTTTATCTTGGTATGATCAAACGCACGCCCAGGCTATGGGGAGGTTTTTATTACGGTATCGCCGCTATTTCACCCGATTCCGGACTGCAGAGGCTGTTGAACACGGTGGGGAAAAATAAATACATGAAATACATCAACTTGCTTCAGCCGGATCTGATTATATGTACTTATCCTACGGTGGCCGGGGTACTGTCTGAATTACGCATGAAGCATATCCTGGATATACCGGTGGCTACGGTTATAACCGATTATGCCATCCACAATCAATGGGTACATCCCGGCATTGATTTATATATCGTAGGCTGCGAAGACGTCCGTCGAGGTCTGGAGTCCAGGGGGATCGACCGGGAGAAGATCAAGGTAACAGGCATTCCGGTCAGCGCCTGCTTTGAAAAAGAACTGGACCGGGCTGAATTGATGGGGAAAATGGGCTTAAAACCGCATTTGCCGGTAGTGCTGTTAATGGGGGGAGCTTACGGAATACTGGATATCAAAGGAGTATGTAAAATGCTGGCGGATACCACCTATCCCTGTCAGACGCTGGTGGTATGCGGACGGGATGATAAATTGTACGCTTCGCTGGATATAAATGTGTGGCAGGGCGGCAACACCGTATTAAAATTCGGTTTTGTCGATAATGTGGAAGAGTTTATGACGATGGCGGATCTAATCATTACCAAAGCTGGCGGTTTAACCGTGACCGAAGCGCTGACCAAAGGAGTCCCCATGCTGATTTATAAACCGATACCGGGGCAGGAAGAGCAGAATACCGATTTCTTGGCAAGAAACGGCGCCGCTATAGCCGTCCACAACCGCTCCGAGCTGGAAAGACAATTACATGAATTGCTTACTGATCCCGCCCGACTGGAGGAAATGAAAAAAGCGGCCGGCTCTGTGCTGCCGGGTCGGTCGGCCTGGCAGGCGGTACATTATATGCTGGATTGGGCGGAAGCAAATCGCGTGGTGGCAAAGGTGGGTTAATTACGTGTCTCCATTACTTATCCTGGGGTTATTTGAATTTGCCCGCAATGCTTTGGTACTGGTTTTTTTGCCGCTGTACGGGCAATATACAGCCCATTTTGATCTTAACGTGATTGGAACGGCGATATCACTGCAATATGTGTCCGATAATTTGTTCCGTCTTCCCTCCGGTTGGTTGGCAGACCATTTAGGAGGAAAAAGGTTGATCGGCGCGGGGATTATTATTTCCTTGACCGGTCTGTCAGTTATCTTTATGATACATTCAGAAGTATCTCTCATGCTGGGCTCGATTTTATTCGGATTGGGAATTGCTCCGGTATGGCCAACGGTGGTGTCAGGAATCGCCGTTTCAAATCCTTCGAATCAAATCGGAGAAGCCCTGAGCAAGGTATATATTGCCTGGTTGACAGGAGCTGGGCTTGGCCCGATAATATTGTATTATATCATGGGCAGATCCGGGCAGATGGCTTTCGAAACGCTGCTGGGCGTTTTACTGTTTACCATGCTGGTATTGCTGGTCGTAAAAATGCCGCGACGCCGTCAGAGCGAGACTCAATCGGGGCTGAATTACCTGAAGGAGTTAACGGCGGAACTTTGGTCAGTAAAAATAATTTTTCCGGGAATGTTTTTGCAAACCACGGCCATCGGCATTTTAATGCCGATTATCGCAATATTTGCCCAGTCGGTGATCGGACTGAATTCAGCTCAATTAGCTTATTATCTGATTGGCATCGGAACTGTGCTTATAGGACTTTTGATTCCAGCCGGCAAACTGGCTGACCGCTTCGGCTGCAAACCGGTGTTGATTGTCGGGTTAATCATGGCGGCGGCGGGGATGTTATTCCTGCCTGCCCGGAGAACCGTATCCCATGCCCTGATGGCAGGGATGATAATTGGCATTGGCTATGCATTTATTTTTCCTGCGTGGAATTCGTTAATGGCCAGAGTTATTACTCCGCAAAAGCAAGGGATGATGTGGGCTGTTTTTATGTGCATTGAAGGCCTGGGCACTGCGGCAGGATCATTTATCGGAGGACATATGTGGACACATTGCGGATATCAGGTACCCTTTCAGATAAGCGCATTGGTTCTGGCCATCATGGCCATATTTTATGTCACCGGCAATGTGGACCGACTTTTAAAACCGCATTGAAACTGAGGCCAAACCGGATGCCAGCATCATAACCAAAAAATGCCTCTGGCGGTACTTGATTTTATGGAATATAAATAAC
>DATMYB010000200.1:0-6759 GCA_035561215.1 Syntrophomonas sp.
AAGAGGAGTCTAGACGAATCATAATGAATAGCCGTCTTCTAAACACTATTTAAATAGTTGGTAGGAGGATGATCATTATAAATGAACTTTAAGTTGTAGAAACCTCTTCCTCCAACTGACTATAGTAGTAGTAAGCTAAAGTTCCCTAATTGCCTTTAGCATTTTAACGATCTTAATACTTCTTTCATTTTGAACCATAGCTTTGTCCAATTTGGTATAATCTTTGATTCCTCGACCGGATTTCACACCCAAGTAACCTTTGGAGACTAGATCATTGGCTATAGGATTGCCACCTTCCTGACTGCTGCATAATTGCGGATAAAGAAAACCAGTAACGGCCTGGACTACATCCCATCCCACATGATCGTACAGTTCCAGGGGACCTTCAAATGCAAACCGTGGCCCAAAAGTAGACACTATGGCAGCGTCTATATCTTCAGCTGTGGTCCAACCCTGACCTACCATGTAACCCGCTTCCCGCGTAATTGCTACCGAAATCCTATTAATAATGAATCCCGGAACATATTGTTTAATTATGGCAGGAGTTTTACCTAGTTGGATAAGTAAAGTCTTTACTGTAGCAACTGTTTGGGTTGAGGTTTGAGGGCCCATTACCACTTCTACCAAGGGCATAATGTGGGGCGGATTAAACCAGTGGGCAATTACAAGCCTTTCAGGGTGTGAAACTTCGGCGATATCGAAAATGTTCAAGGCCGAGGTATTACTGGTAAGAATGCAATCTGGAGCGCATAGTTTATCCAGTGATGCATAAAGCTCCCTTTTAACTGCTGCATTCTCAACAATACTTTCCACCACCAGGTGTGCCTGGGGGGCAGCTTTTTCAAGATTAGTATCATAGGTTATCAGTGTCTGGGCCCGCTCCACTTCTAATTGGGTAGCTTCACCCAGTTGCTTTAAAGCGACCATGTTATTAGTAATCATTTTCCTGGCAAATTCGAGTTGTTCAGCACTTTGATCAATCACAGTTGTTTGGAGACCATTGGTTGCAAATACCTGGGCGATAGAATGTCCCATGGTTCCTGCGCCTAAAACTGCTACTCTCCATTCCTCAAACATAATCATTCCCCTCTCACTGAATAATTAACGTGAGAAGATATGTGCGGGTACCTCTTACCATGATGGGTACCCGCCATATCATTATTGTTATTACAGCAGTTGTTTTGCAAATTTCTCCTACTTAGCAGAAATTTGCAAAAGTTTAACTCGTTCAACGTTAGCTGGTTCAATTTTGTACCGACCTTCCCACATCCCCTGGATGATATCGACGGCTTGATCGTTAACCGGAGTAGGAATGCCCCAACGCTTACCCCATTTGCATATTATGCCGTTATAGGTGGCGATCTCGGGTTCACGACCAGACTCGATATCATATAACATACCCGTTCTAATTCCCCGATGTGGCGTTAGCAATTGGTTGAATAAGGGAATTTTTTGTTCATATTCTTTTTCACTGTTAAAATCAAAGTCTCTAATGTCCATATCCTGAAAAAGTGCCGGAACGACATGGGCTGCCCGAGCCACTGCCAGAGATTCTCGCCATATATTGGCAGCGCATTTGAGGGCTTTTGGATTATCAAGTACATCACCATAAGTCCCGGCAACTATTCCTGACATAGTACTGAAAGCACTATTAATGGTCAGCTTAGTCCACCTGATACCGATCAAATTGCTCTGTTTTTCAGGTATACCAGCTGCCTTTAATATAGTATCGACCTTATCCAAGCGTTCGGTCATCCGGCCATCCATTTCACCGATGTCATAGGTCATGTTTTCCGCTTTGGATGTGAGCTTTGATACGCCAGGTTCTACCCAAGTTGCTCCCCATCCAACAATACCCCCAATAACTCTTTCCTTGCCAACAACTTCAGCTACGGCATCTTCAGGAATACCATTCTGCATGCTAACTACTACTCCGTCGGGCTTCAAGTATTTATAAACATACTTTAACGCGGCTTTGTTTTGGGTGGTTTTGGTAAGGAAGAACATGATATCATACTGTTCCGTCATTTCATCAGGGGTCAGCGCCTTAACCGGCTGAACCATTTCCATAAGACCGATTATTTTAGCTCCATTTTCATTCAACGCTTTCACGTGGGCGAGATTAACGTCGATAAGATCTACATCGTAACCAGCTTTGCTTAAACGAGCTCCTACTATAGTTCCCAGAGATCCAGCTCCCATTATCGCTAGTTTCATCGTTATAAATCCGCCTTTCTGCGAAGGGCACCGATGGGATTATGAAACAACTTTTTGCCCCGATGTCCTTCCGCTATTTATTTTGTGATATACTCCCCCTGTAGGCGGCTGCCATACTCAGAACCTGGGGAGGTAAGTGTCGGGGCTGTATGGCGGCAACCTCGTATCGTTATACAGTATCGGCGTCCGTTAAGGCATCAATGAATGACGCATAACCGCATCCAATCTAAAGCTTGATGGTGTGTTCAGTGGTGTCTTAGGCAAATACTCCAGGTCTATCACCCGCTACAAGAAGAAAATCAAGCAGGAAATACTTCAGGTATTGAGCCTTGCTATGCAATTTTCTATTAATTATCCTTCACGTTTAATTTTCAACCCTCAGCTCCCCCTGTTTCCTGAATTATTAAGCGTTCCGGGTTTTATCCGCTTCCATCTGCTTCAATTCCTTTTTAAGGATCTTTCCAGTTGCGTTACGGGGGATATTATCGGTGACTTCAACAAATTCGGGTTGTTTATATTTGGCTAGTTTATCCTTTAAAAACGCCTTAATTTCATCTTCGGTCAAGGTCTCTCCTGGTTTGGGCACGACAAAAGCTTTAACCTTTTCACCCAGGTGCTTATCAGAAATGCCTATAACTGCTACTGCAGCAACTTTAGGATTTCCTTCAATAACAATTTCAATTTCTCTGGGATAGATGTTCTCTCCACCGCGGTTAATCATATCTTTCTTGCGATCAACAATATAGACATAGCCGTCCTCGTCCATATATCCGACATCGCCTGTGTGCAGCCACCCATCTTTAACGGTTTCGGCAGTAGCTTCAGGCTTATTCAGATAACCAATCATGTTAAAGTCACCATAGGTACATATCTCCCCCCTTTCCCCCCGAGGCATGATATTATTGTCGTCATCCATGATTTCAAGAGCCTGACCCGGAATGGCAGGGCCAATGGATCCGGCCTTCTTAACGCCCAACGGGGGATTAATGGTAGAAAGGCCGGTAACCTCAGTAAGGCCGTAACCTTCAAGGATACTAACGCCAAATTTTTCTTTGAATCCCTTTATGAGTTCTACCGGCAGAGGAGCCGCACCACAAAGCGCATACCGCAATTTTAGTTTAGACCTGTCAATGGTGTTAGGATCGGCAGAATCAAAGATATAAGAGTACATAGCGGGTACACCCATGCCTAAGGTCACGCCATACTCAAGAACCGCAGGCCAAAAGTCGGCGGGTGAGAAAGATTTCCGAATGCAGAGGGTGAGCCCGGCATAAGTGAGGGTATAACTCCATACGCAAAGCGGATTGGTGTGGAACATAGGCATAATGATCATCATTACATCATTTTCCTGGAACATCCCGGTGGAAAGGAATGACTTGGAAACAGCAAATTGAGCCTTATTGGAAATCAAAATTCCTTTAGGGTTGCCGGTGGTTCCAGAAGAATAGAGCAGTAAAAACGGATCATCAAGGTTTTGTGCCACCAGGGCTTCGTCACGGGGGTATTTTGCCATAATATCTGCCAGGGTTGTTTCGGCAATCTTCGCATCATGTGCGACCTCGGTCTTTACTTCTACAATGATTGGTTTGTGACTGGCCAGAGCATAGCCCACAGCAAAGTCCTGCATATATTCACTGCCTACAAAGGCTACTTTCGGTTTGGAGTCATCTAAAACGTAGGCAATCTCAGGTCCCTTGAGAGAATAGTTGATTGCCCCTGAAATGGCTCCAATTTTCTGGGTACCAAACATGGTATAATATACTTCCGGTGAATTGAGAACCATAACCGAAACCACGTCACCTTTTTTAACCCCTTTTTCTTTAAGATAATTTGCTACCTGGTTCGCTCGATCGTTGGTCTGGGCATAGGTGATAATTTGATCGTAAAAGTAGGTATGGGTTGCATTCGGGTTTTCCTTGACCCGCGTCACAAACATCTCCGCAATGCTGTTAAAATCCAATTGTCTTCCTTTAAGGAAACTTAAATCATTCAATGAAATAGTGGATAATTGCCTGTTCTCTTGCATTTACAAATCCTCCTTTTTACGAATACTATCAATTATCAAGTTCGCTCTATTTTTCAGGAAAGATTCTCCCAACCAGACTGGGATCATGGCCTGGAAGGATGTGTTTGCGACTACCGGCGATGGATAAAAGCCGCCATGCGCTGCTATACCAATCACTGAGATCAGTATGAATTCCCGGTGGGTAAAAGGCATGTCCAATTTGCGGCGTACAAGGAACTTTATTTCCCATGGAATCAGTAATTTCGGTGATTTCGGGATAAAGATTAGCCATGGTATACATCAAATCCCCGGAAAGAACATAGGTACCGTCACTGGTATTCACCACGGTGGCTTGTTGACCCTTGGTGTGACCGGGAATACAAATTACTTTCACACCATCCGCGACTTCATAACCATCATCCGCCAGTAGCAAATCGTAACTCTCCAGTTCAGTCAGCAATTCAGTTAAATAAACGCCCTTCTGTATTGGCAGTGGAGCTTTCGCATATTCCCACTCCTTTTTTTGCAGGATGAATTGAGCGTTGGGGAACAAGGAGATATTGGCGGCATGGTCAAAGTGCATGTGAGTTATTATAACAATATCTATATCTTCCGGTTTTAAACCAATTTGGGTCAACGCATCAATCATACCCTGTTTGCCTCCATTAAACAGAGGAAAGCCGTGAAAAGTTCCATCGGGCCCTGGATCTACGACCCCGGTATCGATCAATATTTTTTGGGGACCTCCTTCCAAGTAAAAGGCCAGAACCGGAGCCACGATCGGTGTCATCATATCAACCATTTGCGTCACAACAGCTTTAACTGTACCTATTTTGGCAACTTCCAATGGATAAATTTTATATTCTGTCATAATCTATCCTCCAAACTTATTCATTAAATTTATTCGCAGTTGGTTACTCATCGAATAGGTTATTCATCTTTAATACCAGCCAAATATTTGGCCATTTTCTTTTTGCCTTCTATATCATAGCTACCCATGATGGCAATATCTTCCATGATTGGCGAACCGCCGCCGTGAACTCCCGCCACTAATAAAGCAGCGCCCATTTCACCGGTCAGGATATCGCTGGCCAGCGCGAAAGCCTTGTAAGAATTTTCAGTGGAAACACCACTGCGACGCTTGGAATATTTTCTTACGAAATCGCCCACCACTGGATTATTGTATTCAGCGGACAGCGGGAGGGTTGCCGGCAGTCCGCCAGCGATGTCGCAAAGTGTATCATATTCACTATACATATGGTGACCGGCATGACGTCTGCCTACGTTTGCATAAATGGTGTTGGGGACCTGAGTTCCTGAGGGAGCCCGCATAGATTTCATACTAGCAGTATAACCAGCCGCGTAAACCAGCTCGGCTACGCTTATTAATTCAACCAGTCTTTCCCTGGTATGCTCAGTCTTGGGGACACCATTGTAATCAGCCAGCAGTGCAGTCGTTCCCAGGATAACATCACCGATGCCGGGTTTGCATCCACAATAGCTGTGCCTGTGATAGAGGGCAAATAACAGCGCCAGTTCGCCCGCCTGATCGGTTTCACCGTTCAGGAATATTCTGTCATTGGGAACAAATACGTGATCAAAAACGCTCATGCTTTCAATATCAGCCAGATCGGTATAAGGAGCATAGAGATTTTCATCTCTCTCAAGTGAAATTGCCTGACGAGCAACCAGATAAACACCTTCGGTGTCAGCTGGAATCGCAAAAGCGATGGCATAGTCTTTTTCGTTTTTACCTATCGCACGGGTCGGGAATACCAACAGTTCATCGGCATAAGGAGCCATGGTATTATGCAGTTTGGCGCCGCAAACAACTACGCCGTCTTCTCTTCTTTCTACTACATGCATATACTGATCAGGATCTTCCTGCTCGGCAGGTCTTTTGCTGCGATCACCTTTGGCGTCTGTCTGGGAAGCAGCGCCGACTAAATCATTTTCCTGATAGTATTCCAGGTATTTCAACCATCTTTCATGATAATTGGTACCATATTTCAGGTCAGTGTTCTTGGTGTTTACAGACAAACCATTCATGGAATCTGCACCCATGCATCTCTGGATACAGCCGCCCATCAAGTTGCAAAGTTTACGAGTCATTTCCTGTTTCATTACCAGATCCTCAGCTGATTGGTGAATGTGGTTAAAACGATTAATCGGTTTTCCGCTAATGTGAGAAGTCGTCGTCAGCCATTTACTGTACGCAGGATCACTGGCTCTGTCAAAAGTCAGCTGGATCGCCTTACTGGCGTGCACTATTTTTGGATGATCACGCCCGATACATTCCCCATCCAAATAGATATTGGGTCTCATACTGGCTAATTTTGCAAGATACTCTTGTGATGTTCTCATAATTGCAAACATTCCTTTCAAATTTTCGAATCATCGAGACAGCGTTGTCCCCACTCCCTTCTGTGTGATTGTTCGTCTTCACCTGAGATATGATAAAGAGTTCAAGTTTAGCCGGAGTATTGATTACAATGAAGTGTTCTTCTCGTAAAATTTTTAAACGCATATGCCGTGCC
>DATMYB010000201.1:0-2926 GCA_035561215.1 Syntrophomonas sp.
GAATTTAAAGAGGTAGAAGCAGATGAACTGGAAAAAGCAAGAGTAAAAAAAATAGTCAGGGAGAGCATTGCCCAACGCAGCGATTCAGGCAAATTGAAAAAAAAGAAAAAAAGTACGTCTATGGTGGCAACAGCCGCAATCGTGACTATAATTGCAGGCACCTGCGGCGTCGGATTGGCATTTCCCACTTATGCGAAAGAAGTTCCTGTTGTAGGTGACATTTTTCGATTTTTAGATGATGGACGTACGGGAGTGTATGATTTATATAAAGAAAGTGCCCTGGATATCAATATGGCAAAGGCAGACAACGGCATTGAAGTGACGCTGAATCAAGGCGTCTATGACGGAAGAACCTTATCGCTTGCTTATACCATAAAAACCGAAAAAGATTTTGGTGAAAGCCCGTACTTGGATAGCAACATTAATGTTGATTTCGCTGATGGAATCACAGGGAGCGAGCAGTTAAAAAAGGTTTCCCCCGGTGTGTATGTGGGGCAGAGCAACTATACATTTTTCAGTGAAAAGAAAGACCGGGATACTATCTCTTTCCGCTGGAGTATTTCCGGTATGACGGCTATGGATGAAGAAGCAAGGCTAGAGGAAAATAAAACGACCGCCTGCAGGCTGAATTACAGCGTATCCTTAAAGGCGCTGGATTATACCGTGGTGGATATTGATGAAAACCGTGATACGGCTCAGAATGTGGCTATCAGCTTAAAACGCCTCTCTGCAACCCCGATCAATACAATTCTGTATTACGCTGAGGAAGCTCCCCGCAATCTGTCCGACGCAGTGCAGATGGACTGGGAAATCAAGGACGATTTAGGCAATGTATATGCGTATGAAGGGAATGGAGGACAGGGTAAAATCAGTGAAGAAACGATTACTATGGAAAATGTCCTTACCTTTAACCGCCTTGATCCCAAAGCCAAAACCCTGTTTATCACGCCGACTTTGAAACTGGTCCATACCCAGGGCGGTGGCGTAGAAATCGATGAAAGCGGAAAGGAAACGGCCCTTATATACGAAGGGCTGCCAGAAGGAATCGCTGCCGGAGAGTGGATCATGAAGCAGATTATCGTAGACCTTAGCGCTGTGAAATAAAACGTTTGCTCCTAACAAAACGAAATACGAGACCGTTTCAGATTTTGTATAAACCTCCATACAGATGTAGAATAAGAGCAACTGTATGGAGGTTTTGTAAATGGCGAAGAGAAAAATCACCCTTGATAAACGAGCCGGGGGCCTAGGCCCCCGGCTAATCACCTATCCTTTCTTACAGTTGCAGTTTCTTAACGCCATCGACAACAAGTTTCTTCACGTATTGGATTTTGCAGGTCTTGCTGGCTACCGCGTTGGCCAACCAATAGTCAGGGGTGCTGATCGCACCGGCTGATACCAGGACGGCGACGCCATCGGCCAGGGTGCTTTGGTTGGTCATCCTCATAATGACGGTGGCCATGTACTCGCCGTTTACGTCCGTGTTGCTGGTAGCGGCGTTTTGCCAGTATTCTACGGTTTTGATCACGTTGTCGTAAACCAGAACTTCTAGCGCCTTGAAATAGACGGTGTTGTCGTTTAGCAGGATGTCGTCGGTAAAGGTATCTAAATCGACGTTGCCATTGATACCGGCTACCGCTCCGGTGCTGGAATACTGCCAGCCAATCCAATCGGTCCAAACGCTGTTCACGCCGGGAGCGCCGGACCGGTAATCTGCCACCCATAAGGGGTATGTGGTCAAATCTTTGGTCAGGTACGTCTTGATGAAACTGGTGTAGGAATACAAAACCGGAGTTGTTTCGGTGAGCGCGGCTACTTGTTCCAGGAATGCCTTGGCTACTGTATTGAGGGTTGCTTTATCCAGATTGCCGGTTACTTCCAGGTCCAGCGTCAGCTTGCAGTCATAGGCCAGGCCGTTTATGGTATTAATAAAATACTTTGCCTGTTCTACGGCGTTGGCGGCTGACTTTGGGGTCATGTAGTGGTAAAATCCAACCTTTAGGCTGGCGGCTTGGGCAGCGGCGGCATGGGTTTTTAGATACGGATTTGTATAGCCGGTTCCTTCAGTGGCTTTAATGTAAACGACTTCAATTCCGGCAGCGGCTACTTTGGTGAAATCAACGCTGGGTTGATATGACGATATGTCGATTCCTTTCATGGTCATGCTCCCACCCTCTCTTTCAACTCTACGATGTCGCCTTTGATTTCGCCTACGTCGGCAGTTAACTTCTCCAGGCAGGCCATTAGGCGTTCTTCGCGCTTTTCATTGTAGCGCAAGACGTAGAACAATAACATGACAAAAAGCACCGCAAATATGCCTTGGGACGCCGCCATTTTGATGATTTCAGTTTCCAATATACATCCCCTCCCAACAAATAAGCCGCCCCGGGTGGAGCGGCTCTTATGTCTTATGATGCTAAATTTTCCTGCACTGCAGCCTTGTAGTCCGGCATCAAAATGTCATCAAGCGCGAATGGTAAGCCGGTTTTTATGTTAATTGTTCCGGTGGTAATCCATCCGACCAGCCAGGCAACATACATTTCATTGACCATCTAAATCACCCCCTGGGCTATCAGCAATTCCTGCTGCAGCTCCTCGTATGTGGGCGCTACCTCAATGTCCTCGGTGACCAGTGTCCCGGTTGCGACATCGACGGATAACACCCGCTTTTCAGCCAGTTCGCCGAACGCCGTCTCAATGTAGGGTAGCCCGTCCGGTACTGCGTTTGGCAGTATATCCCCTTCGGCATCACCGGAGTTATACCATATCTTACCGTTGTTATCGTATATAATCACACTTCCTCTTTGCATGATAAAACCTCCTTATTCTATACAGATCCAGTGAGTGGCATATCCCGCCATATCAATAGGTGTAGTAGTAAAACCGTCTGCATTGATTGTGATGATATCTTGTATAACTTGAGTTG
>DATMYB010000202.1:0-5506 GCA_035561215.1 Syntrophomonas sp.
TTGTTCAGGTCAGTAAATCATGCCTCATCAACATGAATGTTCTGGAAAGCATCCGCACCCTGTTTAACAGCCGGCTGGAAGCCACACTGATCAATGGAGAGAAAGTAAATGTTTCCCGTACTTATCTGGCAGCTATAAGAGATGCATTTGTAACAATGGAGGAGATCGAATGAAAGAATTTATCAAACGATGGTTGTTAGTGTTTGCAATGGTCGTTATTTCCGTTTTTATGATCGGCTCTATAAGAAGCGGGCAATGGGAAAACACCTTATTCATACTTGAACTATTGATTACTACACTGGCAATTTGCTTGCTTCAGCTGCTAACCAACAGAATACCGATGCGAATACATCTTCTTAAATATTTGGTTGATTTGGGGATGGTTATTTCCACAGTGCTGCTTTTGGGATGGCTGTGGAAGTGGTGGTATACCCCGAAAGGTGTTTGGTTTATATTCGTAGCGGTCATTCCGGTGTTTATTGCGGCAATTATCTTAGATGTGGTGAAAGTCCGGCGCGATGTAGATATTATCAACAAGCAAATTAAGCATAGACGCCAAAAACTACAGGAAGAAGAAAAAAGTTAATGATTGCAAAAACGTTATTATCGACACTGCTGCGGAAAAAGACGCGCACATTGCTGCTCTTATTTTCCATAGCAGCTTGTGCGTCCCTGCTGTTTGCCAATGCAGGCTTTCAGAAAACCTGTGAGCAAATGATTTATAACGCCGACACAAGATGGAGCGGAAATTCCGAGCTAATCATTCACCCAAAGCAGTCGGTAGGTGCGGAGGAGTGGATTAATCCCGATCTTTTGGCTTCTTATAATAACCAACTGGAATACGCCTACCGCTTCATTCGCTGCAACGCCCTTTATGCCCCTTCCAGCGACTATATTCATTATTTCACAGCCCTGGGCACAGACATCAAAGAATTTAACAGCTATAATCCGCTGACATTAGAGTCTGGCAATATTGATAATTGGACTGGCAACAAGCTTATTCTTGGTACAACCTAC
Organism: Syntrophomonas sp.; assembly: GCA_035561215.1. GTDB lineage: Bacteria > Bacillota > Syntrophomonadia > Syntrophomonadales > Syntrophomonadaceae > Syntrophomonas_B. The sequence goes on from DATMYB010000202.1 coordinate 1,018, forward strand.
GCCAAAATGCTGGGCGTTTCCGTAGGCGATACGCTCCCGCTGGAAATTGCCGGAGAATCGTATACATTTCAGATTGCAGGTATTAGTCAGCCAAAGGGATTGTTCACGCGTGAACTGGCCGATGGCGGTTATCTGCTCATGCCAAGGGAAACCTTAGCGGACATCTTAGGCGGACAGTGCAACCTGATATTCCTGAAAACCAAGGATGCTTCTGCGGTACCCGCCTTGAAGCAAACGCTGGTTGACTCCCTACCGCAATATGCTGTGCGCTTGGGCATAAACCATGCTGTGATTCAGGCCGAAACGAACAACTATGTGATGCCTTTTTGGATATCCAGTGTTGTGGTACTATTCATGAGTGTATTTATAATTTACTCATCCTTTCATCTAATCGTCAACGAACGAATCAGTATCCTCGGCATACTGCGAAGCGTCGGCTGTACCCGTAAAAAAACCAATCAGATACTAATTTTAGAAAGCATGATAATCGGTATAGTCGGCGGTGCTATCGGATGTGTGCTGGGTATAGGCGTCCTGCATGTAATAAAAAATGCTTACTTTAGCGGCGAGAGTGCCGTTATAGACGCCCCGGTACTTTTTGGCGCGCGCGAGGCGTTGTTTACCATTGTCGTTTCCACAATGATCACGATGCTTAGTGCCGTGCTGCCTATTATAAGGGTTACAAAAGAGTCAGTGAAAAACATTATTTTAAATGATTTTCAAAAAAAGAAACTGAAAAATGCAAAACTCTGGCCTTTGGGAGTACTGCTGCTTCTCCCGTGTTGTATCGTTCCCATGATTATCAGTAAAGGGTTTATGGGCATGATGGCAGCCTCGGTAGCGGCAACTCTGGCGCTCCTTGGTCTTAACTTGCTGATTCCTCTATTTTGTCGGCTGGCCGCCTTTGCTACCCGTAGCTTTTCCCATGAGATTGCATTGGGTGTGCGTAATGCAGGCGACTTTGAGGCGCTGGTGAACAATATTCGTCTTTTTGCAACCACTCTGGCAATCATGGTATTTATGATGACCATCTTTAACACCTTGGGCGCCGATCTGAAAAACATGAACAAACAAAATAATTATGATATCTCCATAATGCTTCGGAAATCAGATCCGCAGACCATTGAGAAATTATCCCAAACGGACGGCGTAGCCGATTTCTATGGCATATATAAAGCTCCAGCGACAATTATCAGCCATGGTACATTTATGAATCAATTAATCGGCATCGATAATGAGGACTATTTTAAATTCTTCCCGGCCCAAATTTCGCCCGAAACCCATGCGGCCCTCAGCGCATTGGATGATGGGAATCGTATTGTGACCACCAATATTCTGCGTGATAAGCTGGGCTTGAAGATTGGCGATATCCTGACCCTGCGATTGGAAAATGGCGTTGTCGACTATAAGATTACCGGCTTTTTGGATACCAACAGAGGTATCGGGCATGTTGGCTATATCTCATCAGAGCGTTATAAAGCAGACATGGGTGTGCAGTATTATTCAACAGTGTATGTCAAAGCTTCTGGTGATCCCAACGTTGTTAAAAACAATATCCAGCGGATTTTTTTCAGAGATATTTTGTCCATTCAGACCAAGCAAGAAATGGAGGTTGCCGAAGCCGATAAGGTAATAGGAATATTCAACGCCATCAATACCTACGCTTATTTTGCCATGCTTATCGGCGTCCTTGGCATTATCAACAACATGGTAGCCTGCTTCTTGGGCCGCCGACGTAATCTCGCCTTATATCACTGCATTGGTATGTCGGCAAAAAGTGCCGGGCGCATGTTGATGACTGAGGCGGTAGTTATCGGAATAATCGGAGCTTTGGCCGGGTTAGGCATTGGTATTATGATGGTGCAAACAGTTCCCTTTGTAGTGGGCATGTTGTGGGGCAATGTAACTGTAGCAGTTCCGGTGGTAAACATTACAATCATGTGTATTGCGGGAATAGCAGCCATGTTGCTCAGTTCGCTGGTTCCGTTTATAAAGGGCAAAAATATATCGATAATGGACAATATCCGATACGAATAAGAAAAGGAGATTTAATCCTATGATAGAAGCCACTAATGTTTACAAGAGTTTTTCCATAGGCTCACAAAAATTGCCGGTTTTAAGGGATGTTAGCCTAACTGTCAAGCAAGGCGAGTTTGTTTCTCTGATGGGACCGTCCGGTTCAGGAAAAAGCACTCTGCTTTATATCTTAGGAGGGCTGGACAAGGCCGATTCCGGCAGTATTTTAATAGGTGATAAAAAAATCGGTGAGTTGAATGACACTGCCGAGAGCGCTATGCGTAGAGATGACATCGGATTTGTGTTTCAGGCTTACAATTTAATCGAGAATTTGACGGTTGAGGAGAATATTTTGCTTCCCGCTCTTCTCGGCAGAAAAAAGCGAAAGGATGTAACCGCGCAGCTTGAAGAGTTATTGCGGGCAGTTGGATTGTTTGAACACCGCAAACACCGGCCGATGGAACTGTCTGGCGGTCAGCAGCAACGTACCGCCATTGCCCGCGCCCTGATCAACCGTCCCAAGGTGATATTCGCTGATGAGCCAATCGGGAATCTTGACAGCCAGAGCGGAAAGGGAGTGCTGGAGCTTTTGAGTAAATTAAATCAGCAATATGGCATTACCATTTTGATGGTCACTCACTCAGAGGATTCCACCCGATATGGCAGCCGTGTGATTCGGCTTAAAGACGGACAGCTTGTGTAAATATGCCATGAGGTGTTTTATGGACAAAACAGAATGGGTAAATTGTCCTGAAGGGAGGGCTGCCCTGCGGTAATAAAAAACCGCAGTTGTGGCAGAGGGCCTTTTGTGGCCCAAACGCGGAACACATAGCCAAGCGGCGGTTCAAGATGAGCCGCCGTTTTCCGTTTTGCAGTATCAAGAAACATTCTAGTAAGTTAAGGGGGCAAAACTGAACCGGATTATACTCAAAACCGCACAAAGGAGGGAGCCATGATGCTGGCTCCCTCAAATAAAGCAAGATGAGCATAGGCTATGTCTGACAGTTATTGCAAAACTGTGCTGCGCAATGCCAGTAGGAATCTAAAACGGGCATTGGCAAACTGGTAGAAACGCATATATCGGTGAACAAATTTAGGATATGTTTGACCTCCAGCTACAGGGATAATATATCCATCCGAGCAGTTTATGGCGGCGGGATACAGTGGCTTAAGTTTTGTACGTCCGGCATTTTCTAAGATGCAGAAAGACATACAAGCCGGGAACATAAATTGCGTTCTGGTAGTCGGCATTTCAAGGATTGGACGAAATGGCCCATCCGTTAGTAAGTGGCTGAACGAAATGCGGCTCGCTGGAATTGTGGTTATTATACCTGATGAACCATATCCGAATGCTCTGCTGAAAATATTTGGCTAAAAATTTATTAGTCCCTACTTGACAGCATCTTATGATGAGACCGGGCTTTTAAAGCCTGCCCAAACTGATAGATTTACCGGTTATCGAGGCTACTCCGTGGACCAGATCCCCACCCTGCACAGGATCCTTTTTCTGAGGGACTCGGGATTCAATGTTTCGGAGATTGCGACAGCCCTTAAAAAATGGAGCGATGATTTTATCATTGAGGAATTGAAAAATATTTTACATTCTTTATCCAGTGTTGCTTACAGTACGCGGCGCATAAAAAAATCGGCGCCTGCCGAAAAAAATTTTAAAGGTCAGTATTTACAATTAAATCAAAAGATGCTATTTTGAAAATACAACGTGTAGTTTTGTAACGTAAGTCCAGTTGACAAAACTACACGTTTTTTCGTTTCAACGAAGCCGCCTCGTTATGTTTAAGAATGTGCTTACCGCTCCTTTTCCTGTTCAGGCTCCGGAGCCTGCTCAGGCTGGGGATGCGGACCTTTCGGGATATGAAGGATCTTCATGGTGAGCGGTATACCGGTCCATATGCTGACCAGCGCCGAAACGTATACGGATATGAAGGCGTAAGGATAGACCGACAGCCAGGCGCCAAAGAGATGAGGCCCGATACCGGCATTGATTGCCATCATCAGCGCACTCATAAACAGGCTGAACAGCAGGGCCACAATGAAGGTTGAAACCAGCTGCTGTGGGACGGTATGAGGTTTCAGCTTGAATAAAGCCGCAAAATTATCGCCCCATTTGGTGATTGGTACGACGATGACAAAGATCGTGCTTACAGGGAAGGCTATGGCAAAACCTACCCGGAAAATGTGCCATGTGATGAAGCCGATGGCGGCTAACGGCAGGGCGACGCCCAGGACAATGTTGATGATCAGGGATATCCACAAAGTCAAAATGATATCAAATTTGCTCATCTTCATTTAATTTGTTCTCCTTTCAGATGATAGTCAGAATGATAACGCTTGATTGGCAATTTTAAGCAAAGTCATTCTATCATCTGAAATGGAGAATGTTTAGAAGCACAAACAACGGTATGGGATTTTAAACAAATGATAAATTATGCATTGTGTAGTGGTTGGATTGGAT
>DATMYB010000203.1:0-5272 GCA_035561215.1 Syntrophomonas sp.
GAATATGAGTCTTATAAGTGGATAACCAGAGTAGCTGAAGTAATAGGTCTACCGGCCAGTCAACTGCGTGCGGCTCTTGCTCGTCAGGAAATACCTTTTCCGGATGATTTGCCCCAGACAACTCCAGAGGAAGCATTTAAATCTACCCAAGAAGATTTTGCTGATATAGATTTTTCTGAATATGCTCCATCTATTCCGCCCTATTTAAATGATCCTGAGGCCATGGAATACTTGGAGGAGATCCACAAGCGCCCAGAAATGAAAACTCTGTTTGACGCCAGCCGGAAGGCAACAAAGAAAGACATAGAAAAAACCATAGCTATTATTGAAACACTTAAAAAGCAAAGCGGAAATGAGGAATAACACGGGAGGATATTAGATGGATAGAGTATTCCTAAGATACATGCCGCTACCTACTACCGTAAAAGGATTAACAGTCCAGGATTCTGACGGCGATTATAACGTCTATATCAATGCCCGTCTTGCCTATGGCGCAAATCTGCAAACCCTGCAGCATGAGATCCAACATATTGATAACAATGATTTCCAAAAACAGTTACACATAAAAGATATTGAAAGGATGTGAAAGAAATGGCTAAAAAACCGAAGTATTATGTCAGGCCCGACGGGCTGCACGAAGCGATCCGTCAAATTAACGGCAAGCGGGTGGCCTTCCGCGGGAAAACTGATGCCGAGGTCGAAAGAAAGATGATGGCGTATCAAGAAAAGAAAGAAAGGGGGCCGCTATTTAAAGAGGTTGCTGAAAAATGGCATGATGAACATTTTCCCACGCTATCACCAGGTACGCTTAGGTGCTACACAGCGCCATACAATCGCGCAGTCGATCGGTATGGCGATGATCCGGTTAAAGAACTCACCGCACCTGAAATTGAAGCGTTGCTGCAAAGCATGGCTAAGCAGAAGTTCGCCCGGAAGACCGTAGCCAATCAGCGCCTTGTCCTCAACTTAATATTCCGGTCAGCCGTATTGGACGGTATTTTGAAATACAATCCTTGCGCCGAAGTAAAAGTGCCGAAGGGATTAAAAACTACCCCGCGGCAGTTACCATCTGATGAAGAATTAGATGTCGTAAAAAACGGTAAAAACAATCCTGATGGGCTGCTGCCCTACCTTATTTTGTATACCGGCTGCCGGCGCGGCGAGGCTCTGGCCTTGACTTACAAAGATATCGACCGCAAAAAGAAAATCATCACGATTAACAAGTCAGTTACCTATGTAGGCCAGCAGCCGTCCATTAAGGAACCGAAGACAGCCGCAGGCATCCGGGAAATTATTTTGCTGGATAAGCTGGCCGAAGTACTGCCCCGTGGCATCGGGCTGATATTCCCGGGAAAAAAAGGGGAGCTAATGCATCAGGCGGAGTATGAAAGGCGCTGGAAGCATTGGCAGGATAGAGTTGGTGTTACTCTGACAGCTCATCAATTGCGCCATGGCTATGCAACCATGCTGTATGAAGCCGGGATCCCTGAACGTGACGCCATGGAGTTACTAGGTCATACCGACATATCTTTAACCCACAAAGTTTACACGCATATTAGAAGATCCAGAAAAGAAGAAACCGCTATTTTGCTCAATCAAGCTGCTGAAAAATTTTAGTTTTTACTGTGTAGTTACTGTGTAGATTAGTAGATAAAAACGTATATTTTTGATTACTTTCAGACACCCTAAAACGCATCAAAAAACCCCTGCAAAACCGCATTTCTACGATAATCACAAGGGTTTTCAACCTTTAAAATTATGGTGCGGCGGGCGGGACTTGAACCCGCACGGGTCTCCCCATACGCCCCTCAAACGTACGTGTCTGCCGGTTCCACCACCGCCGCATCCGGTCAGGCACTAAGGGCTTGGATAACCTGACAAAGGAAATTATACAACAGTCCTCTCTTTTATGTCAATCAATCCCGCCCGTGCAAATCGCTTGGACGGCGCAGCGGCTAGGGTGGCCAAGTCATAAATTGGTCAGACTGATTTTTGCTCATTGGCCTTTTCGGCATCGGATTTCAGGAGTTCTACCTGATACCAATCGATCATTTCCATGCAGTCCAGTTTTACATTACGCACATCTTGGCCCACTAACTTTTGGGCTTTCTTTTGAAACAGCCACAGACACGGTGCATCATCGATAATGATGGCTTCAGCGCGGCGCAGCAATTGCAAACGTGCCTGGGGATCCGCATATTTCAGGCGGGAATTGTCCAAAATCTTGTCTACCTGGGGGTTTTGATATCCGCAGAAATTGGTTATGCCGATCTGGGAACTGTGAAACAAGCTATACAGATAACTGTCGGCATCGGGATAGTCGGCCGCCCAACTCATACGGAAAAAGCTGAGGGAACGACTGTTGACCTGCTTTTTGAAATAATCCCAGCCTTGGGGTTGGACTTGCACCCTGACGCCAATTTCGGACAACTGCCGAGACACTTCTTCGGCCACCACGGCATGTCCGGAATCGTCGTTATAGGTCAGGGTCAGCAGCGGTAGGCCTTTGCCTTCAGGATACCCGGCCTGGGCCAGCAGTTGCCGAGCTTTATCGGCATCGTAGCGATAACCGGAAATGTTCTTGTTATAAGCCTCCAACCCCGCAGGCAGGAGCCCTTTAGCGGGGATATAAGCATCTCCCTGCAATTGTTTGATTATACTTTCGCGGTCGATGGCATAGTTCAGAGCGCGACGCAGCAGATAGTTGCTAACATATGGATCGCGGTTCATATTGAAGCCCAGGCAGTATATTTCCTGCACCGGCTTCTCTATAAGCAAAGCTTTATCTTTTTGACTTTTGCGAATACTGTCCATTTCCGCCAGAGGAATGGTGTTCAGCAGATCGACCTTGCCTGCTTTATATGCTTTATAGGCATCGTCTTCGTCGGGGAAAATAGTCACATCGATTCCGGACAAATGTGGCTGGCCGCGATAATAATATTCGTTGCGCAGGAGCTGCAGCGAGGATGATTTTATTTCTTTAAGCATATACGGACCGGTTCCGGCAGGCGGGGTTGTACCGGACTCCGGGTCTTCCACCCAAAATATAGGGTTACAAAGGGAGGCAAGAAATGCGGCATCCGGCTGGACGAGGGTGATGGCCAGGCTATGTTTATCCAGAATTTTTATTCCGATAATTTCGCCGCCTTGGCCGTTGAGCTTCTCTTTGCCTCCGTATATGGGCAGAAACAGGCAGCTAGTGTTCCAATCCGCGGAGTTGGACAAGTTCTTCTCAAATGAAGCTTTAACGTCTGCTGCCGTCAACTTTTTGCCGTTGCTGAACTTTACGTCCTTGCGCAGATAAACGGTCAGGGTTTTGCCATCGGGGCTGTATTTCCAATTCTGGGCCAGACGCGGCCCGATGGTTTGGCTGGATTCGTCATAGCAAACCAATCCCTCGTAAACGGCTGACGATACCAAACGCTGGCTGTAGTTTTGGATACTGGCCGGTTCTATTTTGTCAACCGTCTCGGTCAGACCAAGATTAAATGCCCTGGTGCTATGACTGCTGGTATACAAAGCTCTTTGTGTGTATGACGCCCCCGCCGCGGCCAGCGCCAGTGCCAAAATGATCATGGCTGGAATGCGCAGGTTTAACTTGCGCAGTTTGGCAAAATTGAATCTGCGCAGCCGGTGCGGATTTAATAAACGCATACTTTGTCCCTCCCCTTTTTACGATCATGGGACATTCTATGCGAGCAGACCCGCGGCTATGACCAGTACTCTGCGTCGTCGCCTAAACCTTTGTTTACCGCCGGCTAAATCCTCGCGCGGCTCAGGGTTCGTTGTAGGCTTCAATACATAAGCGCAAAAAAATAACCGGTCAAGCCGGTCATATTGGAATGTTTACGTTATTTATAAATGGCCTGATAGGCCTCGTAGTTTTTCAGCACATTCTTTACATACTGCCTGGTTTCCGGAAATGGTATCTTGTCGATCTCCTCCGGATCTCCGCTCCAGGTACCGCTCACCAGCCATTCCTGTACTTTGCCGCGGCCGGCGTTGTAACTGGCTACGGTCAGGGGTATATTGCCCTTGAACTCCTGGTTCAGGCTGTGCAGATACCAGCAACCATATCTAATATTCACCTCGGGCTGGTGCAGGTTTTCCAGCTTGAAATCCTGATCTCCGTTTTGCTCGGCGATCCAGTAGGCAGTTTCCGGCATGATCTGCATCAGGCCTTTGGCGCCAACGGAAGATTCGGCGGCGTTCTGGTATTTGCTTTCCGCCCGGATAATGGCAAATACCCAATACGGATCTATCTTTTGCTTGGCTGCTTCACTGAAAACCAAATCTTGATGCGGCAACGGGTAGAATACCGTGATCCATTTGGGGAAGCTCAGTACTACGGCCAGAAATAGCAATATCGATAACCAAAGTATAGTGGAAAAACGGCTTCGTCCTTTTGGCACCAAAAACAGCCTCCCAAAATTTGATTTATTACATCATATTTTTTGGCGCTCTAAAATATCATTGAAATATTTGGTGGCAGAGCTTATTGTTTCCTGGATGCTGCCGCAGTTATTGATCACCACATCCGCCCGGTGGGCCTTTTCGTCCAAAGGGATCTGGCTTTCGATCCGGCTTTTGGCTTCTTCCAGGCTGTAATGATTGCGGTCCATCAAACGCTTAAGCTGTGTTTCATAATCTACCCATACCACCCATACCTCGTCGCACATACGATCCATAAAGGTTTCATACAGCAACGGTATTTCGAGCACCAGGATGGCATTGGGGTTAGCGGCTTTGATTCTCCGGTAGTCTTCTTTAAAGGATTCCATAATGCGCGGATGGGTGATCTGATTCAGCCGGGCCAGCTGATCGGGATTACCGAAGACAATCGCCCCCATTTTATCACGGTCGATGGTGTCATCGGGATTCAGAATATCCCTTCCAAAGGCATCAAGCATATCTCTCCAGGCCGGCTTATGGGGTTCAATAACGCTATGGGCGGTTTCGTCGCCATCAATGATGTAGGCGCCCAGCTCTTTAAGGGTTTTGGAAACAGTACTCTTGCCGCTGGCTATTCCGCCGGTAAGACCAATAACGATCACTGTCTGCATCACCAACTTTTACACGTATTGAATAATTGCCACCGCTACCAATATCAAACCTGTCAGCAAAGGGGCCCAGCTTTGCCAACGTTCGCTTTTCATTTTTTGCCCCGCGCATATGCCTGTATTTATTAAAATAAATTTTACCATACCGACGCTGACTGCAGTAAACAAAATATTCATCCCGGTCAACGCCATCCCTGCGCCCGCTCCAAGGG
>DATMYB010000204.1:0-3152 GCA_035561215.1 Syntrophomonas sp.
ATATGGGGACTTATTGCGGTATTTTTAGTATTCTTTATGAACGCAGGCTTCGCGCTGGTTGAAAGCCGTTATGCAAGATCGAAGAATGCGGTGAACATGATAAAATTATAAGTTAGGAGGTTGATAGGTATGGACTTTGCAAGCAATGCATTTCTGATGATTTGCGCAGCAATGGTGTTCATCATGACACCAGGTTTGGCTTTCTTTTACGGGGGGCTTGGCAGACGTAAAAATGTAGTGAACAACATGTTTAACTCCATGTTTATTCTCGGCATTGGAATGGTGCTTTGGTATGTTTTTGGCTGGAACTTTGCATTTGGAGCAGACGGAGGCCCGGTGATTTCCGCAGGATTTACAAACTTATTCCATAACGGAATTACCGGCAGTGATACGTTTACTGAGGGAGGTGTGTCTACATTCACATTTTCCGCATTTCAGATGATGTTTGCTCTCATTACTCCGGCGATCATCACAGGCTCTACAGCTGGAAGAATGAAGACGAATGCGCTGATTCCCTTTATTGCAATCTGGTCTCTTCTCGTTTATTATCCCATGGCCCATATGGTATGGGGCGGCGGCTTCCTGGCAAGCACGCTTGGTTCAATCGACTTCGCAGGCGGTAATGTAGTACATATTGCATCCGGCACAACGGGGCTGGTTCTCGCAATACTCCTGGGCAAAAGAGTCGGCTATGAAAAGCAGGAGTATCGGGTTCATAACATTCCGTTTGTAGTCATTGGCGCAGGTCTGCTGTGGTTTGGCTGGGACGCATTTAATGCCGGTTCGGCAGGCGTTGCTGACGGTCTTGCGGCTCACGCATTCATGACAACAAATATTTCTGCGGCAACAGCACTTGTTTCCTGGATGATAATGGACATGATCACCAACAAAAAGCCTACTGTGGTCGGAGCCTGTACCGGATTGGTTGCCGGTCTTGTTGGAATCACTCCCGCTGCTGGTTTTGTACCTCTTTGGGCGGCATTTCTTATTGGACTTTTGGTTTCTCCCATATGCTTCTTGGGGATTAAACTTATCAAGAAAGTGCTCAAAATTGATGATGCCCTCGACGCATTTGGCTGCCATGGCATCGGAGGTATTTTCGGAGGTCTCATGACCGGCTTGTTCCATGATGGTTCTATCGATGGCTGGGGAGCGGCTAACGGTTTATTTTTCGGTGGCGATCTCCTTTGGAGGCAGGCGGCAGCAATACTTATTACAATTGTGGTAGTTGTTGTCGGAACTCTTATCTCAGCCGGTATTGTGCGTATCTTCACAAAGCTCCGTGTTGATAAGAAGGATGAACTTGTTGGGCTTGACATAACGCAACACGGTGAACACGCATATCCTGCATTTCACGGGCTTGACTAAATAGAAAAGGAGGAATTGTTCTATGATTAAGATAGAAGCTATTGTTCGCGAGGAAAAGCTTGAAGATGTCAAGGAAGCCTTAAACGAAATTGAAGTTACCGGCATCACCGTTTTTCAGGTGTCAGGCTGCGGTACTCAAAAAGGTTATACTGAAATTGTACGCGGTCAAGAGGTGGAGTTCGCGCTCCGCCCAAAGGTGAAATTTGAAATTGTTGTCTCCACTGAAGAGTGGGAACAGAAAACCATTGCGGCGATTCAAAAAGCAGCCTACACCGGAAATGCGGGTGATGGAAAAATATTCAGCTACGACCTGCGTTCTGTAATGCGAATCCGCACGATGGAAACCGGCACTGACGCAATCAATTAACATAATTCGAAAATCCATCAAAGCTAACCGCATCATTCACATAAAAGGCCGGGCCCGTATCGAAAGATACGGGCCCGGCCTTTTAATCGAAGTGATTTATTCCTCTGTCTGGTTTGTATCCGACTGCAGTTCGTCTATCTTGGTAACCGCGTCGTTCATCTTTGTCTTGTTCTCGGAGCTGACCAACTCCTTCTGAGCCTCGGTCAGCGCATCGTAAGCAGCTTTTGCATCGCTTACCGCATCCTCATCGTCAACGGTCAGTTCATCAACAGCCGGCAGTGCTTCAATCTGTGCATTTACAGCATCTGCTGCAGCTTCGTCTCGCTGCTCTTCCGTCATCATTGTGACGGTAATATTTTTGTCAAAGACATAACCTTCCTTAGAAAGGTTTAATTTGTAGGTCTGTCCTTCCTCAAGGGCCGCTTCAACGGTATATGTCGCTCCAAAATCCGCTGTGGTGATCGCGGAAACCGTTACGGAATCATCCCCCTGGGTCAAAGCGATATTTTCCGGCAACAACAAGTTGACCTGCGGAGACAGGGTCAGTTTAAACCCGGTCGTCGTGACGTCCGTTACCGTCCCGGTAACCTGCACGTGATTATCGCTGTAGGCTTTCGCCTTTGAAAGCGCCACTACGGATTCGCTTCTTAGGATATTATTTTCTGCCTTGTAGGTCCCGTCCGGATACCCGTTGAAAATCTCAGCCTTGGCGTTCGCTCCGATTGCGCCTTTGCTCCAGGAAGGAATGCTTGCGGCGTCCGTAAACTGACCGGCGGCAGCTTCGTCTGAAGTAAGCGCGTCAATTCGCGCGACCATAACCGCGGCCTCCTGACGGGTAATGGGATTGTTCGGCTTCATCGTATTGTCAGGATAACCTGCAATATAGCCCGCAGCCTTCGCTGCTGCGACCGCATCGGCGTACCAGCTTCCTTCAGCTACGTCGGTATAGTCGATATCCGTTTTTTCCGTGTAACCGTAAGCATTGTTCACCATCGTCATAAATTCAGCTCTGGTAATATTATTGTCAGGCTTGAATGTCCCATCGGAATACCCCTTGATATATCCGCTGTCTACCCAGCTTTGAATCTGTTCCTTTGCCCAGTGATCCGATATATCACTCAGTTCTGTAGCAGCAAAGGACATGGTTGGATGAAATGCGAACAAGATCGCCATAATGGTCAATATTGAAACCAACTTGTGTTTTTTCAGTAATAACATCATTTTATTAACCTCCTTAGTCGTCAAGCAATTTCTTGGCTAAGTCCAATAATTTAATGATACGCAATTACCGATCAAGGTTCAATCATCACTATATGGGAAATATGAAATGCTTTGCCAACGCACCGGAAGTTTTAGAGAATTGAAATTTGACTATGTGATAACGAAAAAATTCCTGTCCGTCAAGGGAAAGGTCCTG
>DATMYB010000205.1:0-6234 GCA_035561215.1 Syntrophomonas sp.
TTATCATACAACACATAGTTGACTAAGTCAACTATGTGTTGTCTATTTTGCGCGTACAAAACAAAAGGCCATTGAACAATCCAATAACCTTTCGCTTCCATTATTCTTCTCTTTGCTCTCGTAACATCATACCTGACTCAACGTCTCCACGCTTTCGAGGATTTTCAGACCACGAGATACTGCCGCCTTAAGCAGTGTCTTATTTCTCTCATTCATTTCACCATAGCTTTTCAAGCAGTTGATGACCGTGTCGCAGGATTCGAGCCGCTTAAACGCACTTTGATAGGTATTTTCTCCAATCCGTTCGAAGCTTTTTTCAAAAAACACCTGGCTTGCCAAATCCCGTGCGATCTGATAATCGATATCATTTTCATGAAGAATACCCGTCACAAACGGTATTCTTTTTTTTTGCAGCGTCCGATACTGGTCGATACCTGTTCCGCCGCCGGCTATCACAAAGACCCTGGCCTCACCCCTTGGCCGCTCCATCTCAAAGCTTCCGAAGAGAGGATTATAGCTCCCCTTCGACAATTCGTACAACTCGCCGATAAGCTCTTTCTGGAATATTTCCCGGGGGCTTCCGAAATGCATGATGGTCTCGCCCTTGACACACATCACCAGATCAGATATCTTCTGCGCCATTTCAAGCTCATGGAGCGACATAATAACCGTTATGCCGCGTTCCTCCGCCATAGTCCTGAGAATGTTGAGAAGCTCAAGCTTATAGCGGATGTCTAAAAAGGAGGTGGGTTCGTCCAGGACGATGATCTGCGGCTCCTGGCAAATGGCCCGCGCAAGCAGGATTCTCTGCCGCTGGCCATCGCTGATCTGGGTAAAGTCCCTTTCCTTCAGATCCCAGGCATTCACAAGCTCCATCGCCTTGCGAACCTGCAGCTTATCCTGCTGTGAAAGTATACCCAGCAGGCCTGTGTAAGGGTAACGCCCCGTTGCGACGACATCCTCGCAGGTCATGAGCTCGGTCCGAAGCCTTTCGGTCAGAACGACGGCTGCTTGGCAGGCCATATCCCTGTCCGACATATCTTCTATGGAGCGGTTGCCGATATAAACCGTACCGTAAATACTTTTCAGGTACTTCATTATGCTTTTCAGGATTGTCGATTTTCCCGAGCCGTTTGGCCCGATCAGCGTCAGTATCTGCCCCTTTTGGAGGCTTATTTCGATATCCTTTATCAAGGGCTTTCCGTTATATCCCACCGTCAACCGGTCGGTGCGGAAAAAATATTCCATATCAGCCACGCTCTTTCTTTCTTAACATAATGCCTATAACCACAGGTGCTCCGAAAATCGCAGTCACCGAGCTTATACTTAGTTCCAAAGGCGCGAAGGCGGTCCGCGCGATTAAATCACAGCTCAGGCAGAAAACCGCCCCTCCCAAAAAACACGCAGGAATAACAATGAGTGGCCTGGAGGTACGTAAAAGCGCTTTGACCAGGTGCGGAACCGCTATTCCCACGAAGGAAATCGGACCGGCAAAGGCGGTGACACATGCGCACAATATGCTGGAGAGCAGCACCAGCATTACCCGGAACAATTTGATATTCACGCCCATATTCTGCGCGTAGCTCTCCCCCAGCTGATAGGCACCTATCGGCTTCGACATAAGAAATACGATTACGGAGGTAAGCAGCACCACCACCGCCATGACCCGCACATCCTCCCAGGAAGTACCCGAAAAGCTGCCATTGGACCAGTTATGCAGGTTGACGATACTGGCGTCATCAGCAAAGGTAATGATAAAGTCGGTAATTGCCGAACAGATATAGCCGATCATCACACCGCTGACAATCAGCATGGACGAACGCTGTACCGCTCTCGCCACCAACAGGACAAAGCCCATGGTAATCACAGCTCCGGCAAAAGCCGCCGCAATCAAAGCCGCCGAGCTGACCGCCCAGTGCCGCATAGACGTCGTAACCATGACGACGGCCACCACCAGCTTGGCGCCGGAGGAGATTCCCAGCACATAGGGTCCTGCGATAGGATTGTTAAAATATGTCTGCAGCAAAAAACCCGACAGCGCCAGAGCACCGCCGAGAATGACTCCTGCTATCGTCCGGGGCAGACGGATCTTCCAGATGATGTCATTCTCTGTTGCGTCCCCCCCCTGACCCAGCAATATTTTGCCAATGTCCTCAATACTTACGGTTACGCTGCCCAAGCCTATATTCAATAAAACCAGTATAACAAAGAGGGTAAATAGCATCGCCAGCGTGACGCGGTATCTTAAATACCTCTTTGCGGTTTCGTCTTGCTTTCCCATTTAAATTCCTCGCTGTGTGTGTTTCATAGCCGATACTATTTAAGCTTATACATGAAGTTCAGCTTTGTCAAGTTCC
This sequence comes from Syntrophomonas sp., assembly GCA_035561215.1. GTDB lineage: Bacteria > Bacillota > Syntrophomonadia > Syntrophomonadales > Syntrophomonadaceae > Syntrophomonas_B. Next base: position 2,358 of record DATMYB010000205.1, read on the forward strand.
CGCCGCTTTCTATAAGTATTTGGTGAATGTCCGAAATCATCAGTCCAAGCTGGGTCGTCTCCTGATAAAGATTTTTGTCCGTACACCAGACATTGCCGTTTTGTACTGCCTTAAAGTCTTTAAGTAGGCTGTTTTTGCTTATCAGCTCTTCAAGAGAAGAAATTTCGCCGCCAATGGTGCTGTTATATATGATATAATCCGCATCCTTTGCCGCCACGTAAAATTTTTCCATTTCAAGCTTCACCGTACTCGTTGCGCTTTCCCGGTCTCCCAGATCCTTAAATATGTAGTTGCCGCCGGCAAGCTCAATCATTTTCGTCACGTAGTCCCCCGATTTTCTGGCGACGGCATAGCCCGAGGAGCTGATATAGAAAAACGCCACCGTTTTGCCGGTATTTTCTTTACCGGCGGCGGCATTCATATAATCGATTTGTTCATCAAAGATTCTATTCGCTTCATCCTCCCTTCCCAGGAGCGCCGCATAAAGCTTTATCCACTCGGTGCGGGCCAGGGGGTGGGATTCGTAGCTGGACTGGTCTATCAGCACCGGTATGCCCACATTTTTCAGCTTTTCCTTTACCTCCGGCACGTGATCTATCATGGTGGACTCAATGGCTATACTGCACCCATTGGACATGATAAGCTCATAATCCGGCGCGCTGTATTTGCCCGCGTATAGAATGCCGCCATCCTGCATGGCGGCCCTTGCGTTTGGGATGTACCAATCCTCAGCCTTGGTACCGGACAACCGTATACTACCGAGGGAATCGAGGGCGTCAAACAAACACATCGCCGAAGTGGCGACAAGGTAAATATTTTTAACCGGCCGGCGCAGGACTGTGATATCCGCATCTATACCCGCCGGAGCCTCAAGGGTCTCCGGAACAACCAGATAGCGGCTGCCGTCGGATATGGTGATCAAGGTATAGCCGCCGTTATAATAATCTACACCGAAATTTTGGGCATACCGCAATTCCATACTGCTTTCCGGCTGCCAGCCGTTTCCAAGCCCCTTATACCGGATGTCATCCGGGCTGCCGGCACAGCCGGACAACATTGAGAGCATCATTATTAAGCTGAGCGCCAAAGCTATATACCGTTTCATTCTCATTCTTTCTTAATCCTGTTCTCTCTTGCATTTTTTATACAAAAAGATGCCTGCCAATACGGCGATAAGAATCGCCGCACCTCCCGCGACATGCGGGAGAAGCGGGAATCCGGTTTTGACAAGCGGTTTAAGCGTGGCCGAATCGAAATGCAAGGTATAGTCGATTTCGTGAGGCTCGCTCATCGCGATGGTCTGGGCGCTGACCGCCATATTTTCATCCAGTATAACCGGAATCTCAAACGTGGAATTTCCGTCTGTACTGACAGGATAATAGGTAACTCCGTCTAAGCGCATATACTCGTAATAGGGGCTGCTCCATATGACGGTTGCAGTTGCCGCGCCGTCTGCAACGGTAAGCCTCGCCGGAGACTCCACCGTTGCCCTGCCGGAACCGCCCGAAAGCGCTACCTCAACTGTGTACCGGCCATCTGCCGGCTGCTTTGACGCCATGGCCTGAACCGGCAGAAGCATCAGCAATACAAGCATGATCAAAAATCCGCGTTTTTTCATGGCCGCACCTCCTGTGTTCAATCATTTATTCCGGTGTGATTGCGTTCTCCGGTATCAGCGAGGATTGAAACACCAAGACCCTGTCGTACCAGGTTTTCTTCCGGATACTCCACGCGGTGCAGCCGGTATCCTGATCCAGCGCGGCTACCGGCACGGTATAGGTATACTTACCCTCGGAGTCTTTCACAAAATAAATACACTTATCGTCGCTGTCGGCAAGCGCTTCCTCGCCGGTACCCATATATAGCTTCTCATAGCCGTCTCCGCTCAGGGTAAGAACTGCCGACATCTTTCCGTCCTTCACGGTGAGCTGCGCATCGACAATGCGAAACATGGAGGAACTGGAGGAAACTTCTATCTTATACGTCCCCTCCTCAATCCGGTTAGCGTAAATGGGCTTCCCGCTTTCGGCAGGAGCCTGTTCTTCGCCAGCGGCCGGTCCGGGTGTTCCACTTATGGCAGGTGCGGGCGTTCCGCTTTCGGCGGGCGGAGTTTTAGCGCCGCAGCCTGTGAACAGTATGCATGTAAGCACGGCTGTTAACAGAAAAAATAATATTTTCTTCATTTAATCCTTCTCCTGAAATCAAATCTTGCTTGTCCCCGCAGCCATATACATGAGACGGCTTACTGGGCTATCGTTTCACCCGCGTGCTTGACGATAAGATCCTGAATGCCGGTGAACTGGCCAAGACCTTTGACGACACATTCGACCTCAAAGCCCGCCTTGGTGAATTCGGTCTTCCAAGAGCCTTCTTCATCGCCGGCCATATCGTTGTTGGCGTGATCCCCCGCGACGATCATGAGAGGCTCCAACACAACCTTGGTCGCCCCGGACGCCTTGGCAAGGGCAATAACATCTTCCAGCGCGGGCTCGGCCTCAACCGTACCGACGAAGTAGTTGTTGTGCCCCGCGTCAGTCAGGAACTCTTGAACCTTGGCATAGGTGGCGTTCGCATTGTGCTCGGTGCCGTGTCCCATAAACACTATTGCCGTCCCGTCAACGTTATAGGCCTTCGTTTCTTCGGTTATTACGGAAACCAGCTCTTTAAAATCCTCATCAGTAGTCAGCAGTGTCTTGCCAAGCTTGAAGCTGTCAAACTTGTCCTTATAGTTATTAACCTCGGCGACGACATCGTCATACTCAAATCCGCTCATCACATGGGTAGGCTGTATGACGACATCTTTTACGCCGTCAGCCACCAAGCGGTCCATCGCTTCTTTTACATTGTCGATCTCGATTTTATCACGTTCTTTGAGCTTGTCAATGATTATCTGGCTCGTAAAGGCACGCCGGACTTCGTAGTCGGGATAAGCCTTCTGCAATGCCTGTTCAATTCCTCCGATGGACAGGTCACGGTTGTCATTGTAGCTGGTGCCGAAGCTGACCACCAGCAGAACCGGTTTTGACGCGGCAGACGGGGCGTTTGAACCATCCGGGCTCTCCGAGCCCGCTGGAGCTGCCGTACAGCCTGCCAGCATAAACATACAAAGTGACAGAGTAAGCGCCTGGGTTACAACAGTTTTGAATTTCTTTTTCATTGTGATTCCCTCTCCCTTAATAATTTTTGGCGCGAACCGGGGATAATAAAAAAACGCCTGCAATCAGCTTGCAAACGTTCGTTTATGTAAAAAACCGCGACATACCTCCAAGATGGCAAGTATGTTTTTTGCATATACGTGGCCCCAGTGTCCGCAGAGCTATATGCGCCGCACAAAAAAGCGGCAGGAAACAGGCAAGTATTCTGGCTTATCACCTGCGTCGGTTTTTAAACGCAGCCTTTGGCGCCTTCCCGGAATTTCTTCCAGTGACTTAAGCCAAAAGCATCGGCGAATTACAGCAACGGCCTTGCGTGGGACTCACACCCAACTTCCATAACCTGTGCCCTATATTCAACTCGAGTTCAGTATAGCATCGCGGGAATTGTTTTGTCAATGCCTATAATCGACTTCGAACCGGGGGTTTTGTCGTACGCCCGGCAGGCGCGCAAACAAAAGGGCCATTGAATAAATCAATGACCCTTCACTTCAATATTATCTTCTGAAGTCTCTGTTGTTGTTTCTCTGTGCCTTCTTTGCTTTTCTGCAATCCGGACATCTCTGGGGCTCGTTTTCAAAGCCCTTTTCCTTGTAGAAAGCCTGTTCGCCTTCTGTAAATACGAATTCTGCTCCACAGTCTTTGCAAGTTAAATTCTTGTCTGCCATTTTCCATACCTCCTATTACTTATTAGGATTTAACAACTTTCAAACATAATGCATTGT
>DATMYB010000206.1:0-6603 GCA_035561215.1 Syntrophomonas sp.
GAGACAGAACGACAATTGCTTTGATACACAATTAAGCAACCTCGTTACATGGGGGAGAAGGGAGTATGTTTATGAAATTTAATGATAAGGTAGCTATTGTTACCGGGGCCGGACGTGGTATTGGAGAAGCCGTTGCAGCCAGTTTTGTTAAAGAGGGCGCCGCGGTCGTATTGGTGGATGTGGACTACGATGATTTGGAAGGCGTTAGAAAAAAGCTGGCAGCAATAGCGGGAAGAGTTATAGGAGTGCAGGCCAATGTCGCCTTTCAAAACAATTGGGATCTTATATTGGAAAGGTGTCTTGACCAGTTCGGTACGGTTGACATTTTAGTTAATAATGCCGGCATTACAAGTGATGCCGGCAGTGCAGGCATGAAGAAAGCAACCTGGGATCAGGTTATTGATGTCAATCTCAAGGGGGCTTTTCTAGGTTGCCAAACGGTCGTACCGATCATGTTGGAAAAATTTTATGGCAAAATCGTAAACATTTCTTCCGCTGCTCGGTTGGATAATTCCGGTCAGACCAGCTATGCCGCAGCCCAGGCAGGGGTTGCGGGTATGACCTGCAGCCTGGCCAAAGAGTTAGGTGAACATGGTATCAGTGTTAATGCTATTGCCCCTGGTGGTATTATGTCTGATATGTTCAAGAGCGTACCTGATACGTTGGCTGAAGAGGCCAAGGGAATCACCACTTTAAGCCCAGGCGGAGAACCGGCTGAAATAGCAGCAGCCTGTCTCTCCCTGGCCAGTGACGAGTCCCCATTTGTCACCGGCCAGATATTGTATGCGAACGGCGGCACGTTATGTCGTAATCAATTGTAAATGATTCTTCTTCTAACGTAGCCTGACCGGGTGAGGGGTTGATTGGATCTTCACCCGGTCAGACTTTTTGGGTATTTTCTTTGAGAGGAAGAAGATGCCAGTACTCTGTCAACCCTAATTCCACATTTCCTTGTCGGTTAAATTTCTGCATGGCAAGAGGTCGTCAATCGCAATACGTCCAGTATTGCGATTGACGACCTCTTGCCCTGCAGAAATTTCCCTCGACAAATAATATACGGACTTAGGGTTGACAGAGTATTAGTGTCTTGACCAACTAAAACTTTGGTTTTAAGCTTGTCTAAATTTCCATCTGCGTTGTTGTCGTCAGTCGCTGTAGCTACGGCTACGCCTCCTTCCGACGCCTAGCAGAGTGAAAATTTATTCGGCGCTTAAAACTCAAATATTAGTTGGTCAAAACACTAGATAATGCGAAAAGAAAATAGATTGCATACCCCTTTACACCTGCAGACAATCCTCCGGCAGGTACTTTTGGGTCTGGTTGTCGAAGCCCCGGTCGTGGCCGGGGATGAAGAGATCGGGGAAGCGGGATAAGCACTCCGCATGTTTGCGGAACAGGTCTTCATCGTAATGAAGGCCGGTCAGCAGGTCCTGACGCCACATGTCTCGGTGATATAAGGCATCGCCGCTGATTATAACATTGCGCTTTTTTCCGTATATCATAATGGCGCGGCTGCCGATGGAGTGTCCCGGAACTTCAAGACAAGTGATGTAATTCGGCAACAGGGGCCGATCCTCGTAGTATTCGATCCGGCTCATGTCCCCCAGCAGTTTGGCGGCAGGGTATTCTTCCGCCAGGGATTTCATATCTCTGGCCAAGCTTTCCGTTCCGGGAGCGATATTGCGCCCCAGCGAACGCAGCAGTTCTACCGGGTCTTTCCGCTCCTGCAGCAATTTGCATAACATATTCTCATATTCCAGTTCACGGCGGCTGACGATCACGCGGGCATTGGGAAACAAACGGTTACCGCCGATATGGTCGGAATGTAAATGAGTGGTTAGCACCAGCTTGAAATCGGCCGGGTCATATCCCCAATCCCCCAGTTGTTCAGCCAGATCGGGATTATCGGGGGCTCCGGTATCGACCATGACCAGACTGCCGTTCGGCAATTCGATAATCGTTGAGCTCACCGGTACGTCCCGCCAAATGATATGGTCGGTGTCGCTTAATACCGTCGTCAACATTATGATTTTCACATCAGTCACCCCCCTCGGCAGGAGTCGGACCTCAGCCCAAACCGGCCATTCTCTCCAGGGAGATCTGTCTACCGATCAAACTACAGCATGCTTCGTCGAACACTGTCTCCAAGCCTCGACTGCAGGCGTATTCCACCGTATGCTCATCCGGATAGGCGATGCCGTTTACGCCGCAGTCCACCGCTCTGATTTCCACGTTTCGTTTGTAAATGCCCGGAGGCCGGGCGCATCCCAGACTGATCGGGGTATCCGGGAACATGATGCGGGCGGTGGCAAATACTTTTTCCGTCTCATCCGGCGGCGGCGGGCTAACATTGGCCATGGCAGTACCGCAGGCCGGGGTCAGGATCGGCAATAACACCGTTTCCGGCTCCGCTTGTTGGATCATTTGCAACGCCTGGTACTCGCCCTTGATTTGGCCGAAATGCAAGCCGATGATAACATGGGGAGCGATCTGCAGCCCCTCTTCCCGGCAAATCAGCATAGATTGCAAATACTGTTCCGGCGTCTGATCCAGATGATAAACTTGGGCGATGGTGTCCCGGTCGCCGATAATGTCCATCAGCACCTGGTCTACGCCGGCTGCTTTTAAAGCCCTGGCTGTCTCCCGCCGGATCAGTCCGCTGTGAACCAGAACTGTTAATCCTTGTTGCCGGGCATAGGCCAGCACTTCGGCAAAGGGTAGCAACGGCACTTCGCCAAAGGAATTGGCGCCGCCGCTGACCAAAATGCCCCGTCCCTCCTGGGCAACGATACGGTCGACTGCCGTCCTCATAGCCGCCGGCGTGGATGTTGCCAGCATGCTTTGCAGCAATCTGCCGTTGCAATGCTCACAGCGGCAGGCGCAGCCCTCGCCGGTGACACTCAGGTTCACAAAGGCATACGGGTGGTTTTGATAATAGCGGTTGGCGTAATGTTTGGCGCCGGGAGCGTAAAAATAGATGGCCGGGGTAAAATTTTGCCGTGTTTCCCAGGCCCGGTTCACCAGTTGCTCAAGCTCGTCCACAAACCTCTGCCCCCTCCCCTATCTGGGATTTAATGATTTTTATATCCTGGTTATCCGGCGGGAACGGGTAATTGCGCATGGGCTCGCTGGCTCGTTCATTGCCGAAGGGACGGGTGCAGGCGACTTTGCCGTGCTCATCCGGACAGCCCGAGGTCATGAACGGCTCCCCGGCTTCCACATAAGGCTCAATATCGATGCCGAAATCGAGGATTTTTCCTGCCTCCGAAAATTGCATAGCGTTTATATTGATAAGACCGTTGTTAATCAGATAGCGTGCCAGTTGGATGCGGCGGTAAACGTCCAGTTCCGGCTGGGGACAGTCTTGCATCAAACTCCCCGCCTCCGGGAAGAAGGAAAACAAATGGGTAACGGCTCCCATCTCCTGGGCGCGGGCAATGGTGGCGACCATTTCCTGCTCGGTCTCCCCCAGGCCCACGATCATATGAACGCCCACCATATACGGGCCGAAAACATCGACCGCTTCCGCGATGGTTTGCCAATATTTTCCCCATTGGTGAGGACCGCCTACGCCTTGACCCCGATGTTTTATAAACAAGGCTTCGGTGGCGGCGTCCACAGCGATGCCGGCCCGTTCCATGCCGGCGCTGCGCATTTTCTCCAAATCAGGCCGCCCTTTCATCACCGTGGGCGACAGCAGGCCGCTGACCGGCAGGCCGGTTTCCCGGGTTACCCGGTCCACAATTACACAGGTATCCTCCACGGCGTGACCATGGGTAATCATGGAGACGCACACCCGTTTGAAAGGATGGCGGCGGGCCTGCATCTGTTCCAGGATTTGATTCAGCGAATAGGTGGGCCAGGGCACGCGAATAAAAGTATCGCCGCTATCTTTAATACGGTTATGGGCCAAACCGCAGTAACTGCAGGACGCTTTGCAGCCGTTGCCGTAGGTCAGCAGCAGATTGAGGCAGCCGCAGCCGGCGTTGCGCAAAAAGCGTCCCGATTGCAGTCCCAGACTCAGGGCGCCGGCCAGACTGGTTTGAACGTATTGCGGACTATCTCCTGTGAAAGACATTATGTCACCCCCGTTATACTGTTAATCGCAACCTATCCAGGTGCGCTTGATGAGCGCCTCGAATTGCGGTGCATCTTCGGTCCAATGCTGATCCATGTCATGCCTTTGCTGCACGGCTTTATGTAAAAATCTCCCCAGCTGGGATTGCCACTGGGGCGGATATTGGGAGAGGTATTCCAATTGGCCGCTGAGTGCTGCCCGGGCTGCCGTTTCACCGGCCATGCGCCCGGTTACGACAGCGTTCATGATTCCCCCGCCGGTGACCGGATGGGTGTGCCCGGCGGCGTCGCCGGCCAGGAGCATGTTTTCGCGCTTGGTCACGGGCAGCGGCCCTCCCACCGGAATCAATCCCGAGGTTTTCATCAGGGGATGTCCGTCGCTTAAGATCCCCCGCCGGATCAAACGGTTGACAAATGATTGTACGCATTCCTGCAGCCGGTCTTTATAGCTGAAGCTGACCCCCACGCCCACATTGGCATATGCGCCTTTGGGGAACACCCAGCCATAACCGCCGATATATTCCGGGCTGAAATAGACGTCGGTGGAAGTTTGTTGCCGGCGCAGGGGCAATTTGTATTGCAAGGCGATCATAAAATCCCGGTTTACGCTGCCCATCCACCGGCCCACGGTTGACCGGGGGCCGTCCGCCCCGATAATGACCTTGCATTTGATGCTGCGGCTACCCTTTCCGGTCCGACTGACGGTTATAGCGTCTTCCGACCTGGCCGCTGCTTTGGCGCCGGCCATAAATTCCGCCCCGGCGGCCACGGCCGCTTCCACCAGACTGCGGTCAAATATGCCCCGGTCCAATATATAACCTGGTCCGGACAGGGTGGAAACCGGTTCGTTATTGATGTAGGTAAGCAACGTATTGATTTTCTGCACCACCGCTCCCGGGGGCAGATCCGTGTATTGTCTGACCGAGAGCGGCACGTATTCCGCACATTGCACCGGCAGCCCCGGCGATTTTTTATAATCCATCAGCAGGACTCTGGCCCCCAGTCGGCTGGCGCTGATAGCGGCGCTGGCGCCGGCCGGACCGGCTCCAACCACGGCCACATCATATTCGGGTGTCTGCATATCGTTCACCTGCCTGGCTGACGGCCAAATGGATGGCCTGATAAAAATCTTCGGCTTTGACATCCGGTACTCTGACTTCATGTTGAATAAAGAACTGTTTCACGGTATTGGCCAAATCATTCCCGCGGCTGGAGGAATTCTTCAAAGCGGCTTCCAGATCCATGATGCTGCGCTCCGGATAGGCGAAAAAATCACCGGTTATAAAAGCGCTTTTGATGACTTCCCGCTGGCGGTCCAAACGCAGCGAGACTCGTATCAAACCTCCCGGCGCTTTATACTCCGCCGTACATAGGTCGTTGACCTGAGGTAAAGTCCGGCTGCCTCGAATCCACTCTTCGGAACGAAAGCGCGGCAATTCCAAGGCATACGCCGCTTTTTCCGCTTCCGTCAAGCCTCCCGGTTCCAGCTTGATCCCCAGCACCTCTTCGATTCCCTCCGCCAATGCCGCCTTGATTTGCTCCATGGGCGGCAGGTAGCCGAGGATTTCCCGTAAACAGATCACCCGCTGTTTAAAATTCTCCACCTGCTTGTCTTCCAGCTTTTTGACGGGGAGCTTTAAGCAATTGATCATGGTATCCACATCAAAATCCGTCAGCAGCGTGCCCTGGTACAAAAATGTGCTGCCGATCTCCGTTCCGCCCGTGCCGGATATTTTGCGGCCTTCTACTTCAATATCGTTGGTGGGACGGAACCTGGCTTTCACGCCCAGACGATCCAGCCCTGCCACTACGCTTTCGCACATCAGCCGGTACATGTCTTCCAGTTTGGCCGGAATCCCCGGCGTATTTTTGGGGGCGTACAGTTCCCAGCCCAATTGGGATTCATCCCAGTAGAGATTGCCTCCGCCGGTGATCCTGCGATTGATCTCAATCCCGTAGCGGCGGCAGTAATCTTCTTCCACTTCCAACTCCACCGCTTGATGGTATCCCACCAGCACGCAATGGGGTGAAAATTGCAGATAACGTACCGTATTGGGGGCCAGGCCCGTGCTGCGGGCGTTCAGGATCACTTTGTCCAGGGCCATATTGTTGGCTCCCGGCAAGGAACCGGTATCCAGCAAACGCCATACGGAATCCATGGCTAGTTTAACTCCTGTTCTTTTTTTATCTGGGCGGCGACCCAACGGGCGTAATGTTCCGCCCCCATCAACGCCTTAATTTCAACGGGTTCTTCCAGTTTCAAACGGTACATCCAGCCTTCCCCGTAGGCGTCGGCGTTGATTTTGCGGGGATTGTACATTACCTCGGTATTGTATTCCAGCACGGTGCCGGATACCGGCGCGATCAGATTGCCGACCCATTTACCGGATTCGATGGAGCCGCACCGGTCGCCCCGGCCGAAGCAGGCCCCTTCATCCAGCAATTCCAGGTACAATATGTCGCCGGTGTTGCTTTGACCGTAATCGGTCATCCCGATCACCGCCTCATCTCCGCTTACTTTTATCC
>DATMYB010000207.1:0-9977 GCA_035561215.1 Syntrophomonas sp.
GACCAAGAAACCGGTTCTACCCGCAAAAAAACCCGCGCAATTAGCTCCCGAGGTCAGCAAAATCAAGGCGGAGCCCACCATAACCTTGTACCGCAAAGCCACCGGACAAAAACAGGAAATTAAGCTGGAGGAATATATAAAAGGCGTAATAGCCGCAGAAATCGGGCCGAAATTTCCGATGGAAGCCATGAAAGCCCAGGCTATCGTGGCTCGTACCATGACCCTGGCCCTAATCAATTATGAACACGGCGCCGGCAAGCGTGGAACCGATGCCAGCGACGACCATACCGAATTCCAGGCCTATGATGAAAAACAGATCACCGACAACATTTCCAAAGCGGTGGAGGCCACCCGCGGAGAGATCCTAACCTACAATGGCAAATTTGTCTACGCGGAATTCCACTCCGTTTCCAAGAACAAGACCGCCAGCATCGAAGAGAGTTTTCCCAAACTCAAAAATAAAGTCGGCAATTACATCACGCCGGTCAAAACCAACGGCATGAAATACGCGCCGGCCAAATACCGCAACTGGACCGTTAAAGTCCCCCGCAGCGAAATTAAAAGCATCATGGGAGCCAAGGCCGGCAATCTGAACGATATCCGCGTCAGTCAAAAAGGCCCCTCCGGACGGGCTTTGAAGGTAACCGCCGGTTCAGCCTCCATCGCCGGAGTGGATTTGCGGGAAAAAGTCGGCTTTGACAAGCTGTTTTCGACCTATTTTACTTCCATCAAACCCCAAGGCAATTATATCGTATTCAAAGGCAGCGGTTGGGGACATGGAGCCGGCATGGAACAGTGGGGGGCCTATACCATGGCCAAAGAAGGGAAAAAAGCCCGCCAGATCGTGGAGCACTATTATCCCAACACCACCTGGACCAAGCTGTATAAATAAAAATGTAGGATAAATATAAGCTCTCCTTTGCGCAGACACCTGAAATAGCAAAAATTCAGGACAACATAAAGGGGAGCTTTTTAATGCGAATTGATTATTGATTCAACTGCAAAAAGCCTAATTTAATCGTGTGGAATGTATAAACATGCAGGAGCACTTGGCGCTGAGCCTGGCGACGTAATGTTTATACATTCCACAAGCAAATTATAAGTTTTTGCAGGGGAATCATTATTTAGTTACGCTCCGACGCCCAGATAAGACTGGATCACCGCATCGTCGTTTTTGATTTCCTCGGGAGTTCCCTGGGCAATCTTGCGGCCATAGTTAAGCACCGCAATACGTTCGCAGATATTCATCACCACATTCATATCGTGCTCCACCAGGATGATGCTCACCTGCCGCTGATCCCGGATCCTCCTGATCAAACTCACCAGCTCTTCTTTTTCCGTAGAGTTCATGCCGGCTGCCGGCTCGTCCAGCAGCAGCAGTTTGGGATCAAGGGCCAAGGCCCGGGCGATTTCCAGGCGGCGTTGCTCTCCGTAAGCCAGATTGTCGGCATATTCATATTTTTTCTCGCTCAGATCCACCAGTTCCAGGAGCTCCAGCGCGTTTTCCCATATCTTTTTTTCTTCCCGGCGAGAGGACGGCAAGCCCAGCATACCGGTCAAAAAGCCGCTGTGGCTGACCCCGTGGCTGCCTACCCGTACATTGTCCAGTACGGAAAGTTTGTTAAACAGTCTGATATTCTGAAAAGTCCGGGCGATGCCCCGGCGGGCGATTTTATAAGCAGGCAGGTTGTTAAGGCGCTGGCCGTTGAAGATCAGACTGCCTTCAGTCGGTACATAAATACCGGTAATGATATTAAACAGCGTAGTCTTGCCGGCGCCATTGGGGCCGATAATACCGAATATTTCTTTTTCCTCAATGCTGAGATAGACGGAGTCAAGGGCACGTAAGCCGCCGAACTCCTGACTTACGCATTCCAGCGTCAAGATTGCCATGATTTCACCCCTTTACGGGAAAAACGTTTTTTAATGTCATAGATACGCACATCGCCCAGCAATCCGTTGGGCCTGAATATCATTAGGATAACCAGCAAGGCGCCATAGAACAACAGGCGGTAGTCCTGCACGATGCGCAGCATCTCCGGAGCAATGGTCAAAATTACGGTTCCCAGAATGGTTCCCGGTATGCTGCCCATACCGCCCAGCACCACCATATTCAATAGCTCAATGGATTTCATGAAGCCGAAATTGCCCGGCTCGATAAAATACATGTAATGAGCGAATAATCCTCCGCCCAGACCTCCCAAAAAAGCGCCGATGGTAAAGGCCTGAATCTTCAGCCGGGTAGTATGGATCCCGCTGGCCTCGGCCGCAATCTCGTCTTCGCGAATGGCGTACATGGCTCTGCCCTTACGGGAGCTCAGCAATTTGTAATTCAAGTAGACCACCACGATAACCAGCACCCAAACCAGGGTAAAGGTAGTATCCTGGGGAATGCCGGAAAAACCGACCGCTTTCCCGCCGGGTTCAAAATTAAGGAAAAATACGCGCACGATTTCCGCAAAACCTATGGTCACCATGGCCAAATAGTCTCCGTCCAGACGCAGGGTGGGAAGTCCCAGCAAAAAGCCGAACATCGCCGCCACAATTGCTCCCGCCAGTAACGCTGCGAAAAAAGGTACGGCAAAATGAACTGTCAAGATGGCTGAAGTATAAGCTCCCAGACTCATGAAACCGGCGTGTCCCATCGACAGCTGGCCGGTGACGCCGGTGGTAAGGTTCAATCCCAGCGCCAGTATAATATTTATGCCGATTAAAATCAAAATTCTGAAGTAATAGGCGTCTATATATTGTGAAATAATTGCATCCATTCAGTTCACCTACACCTTTTTCGAAATCTTTCGGCCCATAATGCCCTGGGGACGAACGATTAAAACGATAATCAAGATGGCAAAAGCGATGGCATCTTTGTAAGAAGAGGAAAGATAGGCTACACCCATTATTTCCAGCACTCCCAGGGTCAGGCCGCCGATCATCGCCCCCGGCACCGAGCCGATTCCGCCCAGCACCGCAGCCGAAAAAGCCTTCAACCCGGCCATGGTTCCCATATACGGCCAGACCGCATTATAATACAAACCCACCATCACCCCGCCGGCAGCGGCCAAAGCCGAACCGATGGCAAAAGTAAAAGAAATGACCCGATTGACATTGACCCCCATTAAGGCGGAGGCGTCTATATCCTGGGAGCAGGCCCGCATAGCTCTTCCGACCCGGGTTTTCTGGATCATCAACTGCAGTCCTACCATGAGCAGCGCCGAAACCAGAAGGATTATTACCTGCAAAGAAGAAAGCTCCACGGAGCCCAGATGAAACGTTCGATCCCCCAAAACTTGGGGGTAGCGGGTGGTGTTGGTCCCGCGCAGCAGGGCCATAAGGGTGGAGAGAAAAATCGAAACGCCGATGGCGCTGATCAGAGCCGACAGCCTAGAAGATTTTCCCCGCAGCGGACGATAGGCAACCCGTTCGACCAGTACGCCCAGCACCATGCAAAAGGCCATGGCCCCCAGCAAAGCCCAGAAAATATTCACGCCAAAAGCAACCACCAGGAACAATCCCGCGAAAGCCCCGAACATATAAATTTCTCCGTGGGCAAAGTTTATCAGCTGCACGATTCCGTAGACCATGGTATAGCCCAGGGCAATCAGCGCATAGGTGCTGCCCAGCGTCAAACCGTTGATTAACTGTTCAAGGAACATATATACCCTCCCGGCCAGTGTCTAATATCATATGCGTAGCATATACGTTTGGCACCCAAACATAAATATTATATCATCTATTACGGCGTCGCAAACGATAAACATAAAAAGATCGTGAAGGCCCATTAGTTAAAGCCCAGTTCCCCGGAGATCATGGTCAATTGTTATCGCCGTTGCCATCTCCAGGGCCATAAATGTCAACAGCGTTCCCCTAGGAACCATGGTCAAACGCTATCCTTTTACCCGCGGCAGTCGTGGGCCGGCAATCCCGTCAATCTAGTACTCTGTCAACCCTAAGTCCGCATATTATTTGTCGAGGGAAATTTCTGCAAGGCAAGGCGGAGGATTGAGCAATACTGGACGTATTGCGATTGACGACAACGTAGCCATGCAGAAATTTAACCGACAAGGAAATGTGGAATTAGGGTTGACAGAGTACTAGCAGCAATGGCCGCCGTCCAGGACAACATAAGACAATGGTGACCGCATATTCTGCAGCAGCGATTGCCGGTGGGTAATCAGCAGTACGCCTTTGTCCCGGGCGAGTTCATCCAGCAGGGATATGATCTTTTGTTCGTTAATCGTATCCAGCCCGGCGGTAGGCTCATCGAAAAGATAAAAATCTGCCGGTTTCAGCAAGGACCGGGCCAGGGCCAACCTCTGCAATTCCCCACCCGACAGGTTTTTGCCCATTTCCGCCAACTGCGTATCCAGCCCCCGCGGGCTGTCCAGTATAAATTGCGCCAAGCCAACCTTGTCCAGTACTGCCATCATTTTATCATCACCGGCTCCGGGAGCGGCGATCAACAAATTGGCGCGGATCGAGTCGTTAAAGAAAAACGGCTTTTGCTCCGCCGCGGAAAAACAGCCCAGGCGCTGTTCCGAGGACATGCGGCGGCTGTCTTCTCCTTTGATCAGGATCTTGCCGGTGTAATCATTGATAAAGCCGAGGATGATATTCATCAAAGT
This sequence comes from Syntrophomonas sp., assembly GCA_035561215.1. GTDB lineage: Bacteria > Bacillota > Syntrophomonadia > Syntrophomonadales > Syntrophomonadaceae > Syntrophomonas_B. The sequence goes on from DATMYB010000207.1 coordinate 4,623, forward strand.
GCTCTTGCCGGCTCCGCTGGGGCCTAGTATCACTGTAGCCCTGCCCGGCTCGATCCGCAAATCGATCTCTTTTAAGAACAGACAGCCGGGGCGATAGCCGAAGCTGACTTTTTCCAGGCTGATGCCGTTGTCGGCGGTATCCGGCCTGACCTCAACCGGCGTCTGCTCCTCCGTTGCCTGCTCCTCCGACCCTTTGATTTCCTTTAATCGAGCGGCCGAAGCCAAGGTTTCATCCAGAACTGCTCCCATATTCATCAAAGGCGTGGCCGCTTCGAACAAAGCTCCCATCACCATCGGCACTACCAGCAATAATGCCGGCGACAACTGTCCTGCCGTCAAAATTATGCCCACGGCAATCAAACCTGTCACGATGGCCAGATTGGGAAACATTACCGCCAGAGCTTTTTCCAGGGCCCTTTGCCGTACTCTGGGGCGGGACTGGCCACGGCTGGTTTCCAGCCAGCGGGCAATTTTTTGCTGCCACTCCTGCTGCCGCCCGTTAGCCAGAATCTCAACTTTTCCGTAGGACATTTCCAGACCGGCGTCATAAAGCTGTTGCTTCGCTTCCACTGCGGCGCTCGTATGCCCTCTGAAGCAACGGCGCTGCATCCCTGGAGATAAGAAGGCAGCCACGGCAAAAACCAGGCCAAAGGTCCAAGCCAGCAGCGGGTGATAGCCCCACAACCAGATAAAACCGCATAGCAGAACCAGCACCGCGGCCAGCAGCGGATATAGGATACGTAAAAAGCCCGCCTGCATATTTTCCACATCGGTTATGATCTGACCGATAAAACGGCCGGAGCGGTGCTGCCGGCGATAGTCAGGCAATACCGGCTCCAGCCGGGTATAAATACTTACCCGCAGGTTCCGCAGAAAGGTAAAGGCGTTGCTGTGAGCCGCGATTCTTTCGCCATAACGCAAGACGGCCCGGAAAATGCCAAAAAACCTCACCCCGGTCACCGGCAGGGAGATGGCTGCCAGGAGCGGCTGGGCGCTGGTCAGCGCAATCAAATAAGCCGACAATCCCAGCAGTCCGGCTGAAAACAGCACCGTCAGCCCGGCCAGCAGTACCGCCAGCAAATGAAGCAGCGGGTTGCGCCTTAAAGCGGAACGGTAGCAAGCGCTAAGCAAACGCATCATTTTCCCTCCCCGCCTGTAAAAATTCACGGTAAAGGGGCCCGTTTTCCAGCAATTCCGTATGGCTGCCCTGTTCCGCCAATCGACCTGCTTCCATAACGCCGATCCAGGCAGCGCTCTTCACCGTGGCCAGACGGTGGGACAGGAGCAGGACGGTATGATTCCGGCTTAATGCTTGCAGCGCCGCCAGCAACCGGGCTTCGTTGGCTGTATCCTGAGCGGAGGTTCCCTCATCGACAATAATCAGCGGAGCGTCTTTCAATATGGCCCGGGCCAGGTTGACTCTTTGCGCCTCACCCTGGCTCAGATCAGCCCCGTCCTCGGCCAGTACCGTCATCAATCCCTGGGGCAGTGAAGCGATCAACTCCGCCAGCCCCGCCTGACCAGCCGCCGCAGCCGCCTCTTCAGCGGTGGCTTCCGGACGGGCCAGGCGCAGATTGTTCAGCAGGGTATCATGGAAGATGAAAGGCTTTTGCGGTATGTAGGCGATCATGCTTCTTAAGGTATCGGTATCCATCGACGCGATGTTCTGACCGTTAAACAGGATCTCCCCCGCTTCCGGCTGGATGAACTTCAGAAGGGCGGCAGCCAGGGTAGATTTGCCCGCTCCGCTGCTGCCTGCCACCGCCGTGATCTGCCGGGGGCGGATGGTAAGGGAAAAGTGATCCAGCGCCGGCCGGGACGCATACGGGTAGGAAAAGCATAAATCCCGGCACTCGATTTGCAAACCCACCGCGCCGACGGAAGGCGCTGGACTCTCGTCCCCAGGTTTGACCACAGTTGCGGGGCATGTCTCCAGGCGGCTGTAAATCTGCTCCGCCGCGGCCCACGCTGCTATCGCATCATGGAATTTCCCGCCCAATTGCCGAATAGGCTGATAATATTCCGGCGCCAGCAGCAATATCCAAAAGGCGGGGAAAAACTCCATTTGTCCATACAGCAGCCGCAGGCCCAAAGCCACGGCCAGAACCGCTATGCTAAGGCTGGCCGTAAGTTCCAGCACAAAAGCGGACAGAAATGATATCTTCAATACCTGCATGGTCTTTACGCGAAAAGCTTCACTATAACGATAGAGAGTTTCGGTATAGTCCCGGCTGCGCCCGAAAATCTTCAGCGTCTTCAGGCCGTTGAGGGCATCCAGGAAACTGCCGCCCAGTCTCTGCAGGGTATCCCAGCGTTCGGTATTGCGCTTAAGCGTGGAGGAGTTGATCAGTATAATAAACAGCGGGAACAGCAATATGGTAACGGCCATGATCAATCCGGATACCCAATCGACTATCGCCGCGGTGATGGCAAGCAGCGGCACGCTGACCAGGGTCACCCCCAGCAGCGGTAAAAAATCCTCATAATACGGTTCGACCGCATCCGGGATTTCCGCCATCAATACCGCGTCATCGCCGGCGTGCTCGTCCGTGGTCAGGGCGGCATCCTGCAACAGCGCTGCTGCCAACCGCCCTTGCAGATTTCTGCGGATACCACCGGCGGTGATGCTGACGTACAGCTCGAAGAAATACTGCCACAGGGGCCGGAGCAGAATAACCAGCAACGCCCCGGCCAAAAAGACGCGGGACTCATAAACGCTCAGGTGCCTGATCAACAGATTGTCCGCTGTACGGGCAATAAAATAGGCTTGTAACGAAGCGGTCATGAAGGATATCAATCCGTTCATGACCACTGCGCTTTTATACATGGGATTGGTTTTGATTTCCTGATACAAAAGATCCTTAGGCATACCCGGCCCCTTCTGCATTTATTCCGGCTCGGCCGCAATTCTGCTTCTGAATACGTAATAAGCCCAGACGGTGTAAAGCAGCACCACCGGTACCAAAATCAGGGCCACAATGGTCATGATCTTAAGGGTATAGGGGCTGGAAGAGATGTTGTAGATGGTCAGGCTGAAAGACTCACTGATACTGGAAACCATGACCCGGGGAAACAGCGCCGCAAACAAGGCGGCGATCACCGCTACGATAGACAGCCCGTTGCAAGTGAACGCCAGTCCGCTCCGGCGTCTGTACATGCAAACCAGCGACAGCAGCAGCAATATCATCCCGGTCGAGGCCAGCGCCAGCGTCAGCGGGTTCGTAAACATACTGGTAGCCGAGGCCGCCGCCAGCCCCACAATGACAGCCGTGACCACCGCCAGCAATCCCATCCCCCTGGCAGCGGCGTAAGCCCGCTCCAGCATCTCCCCTTGCAGTTTTAAGGTCAGGAAGAGGGCGCCATGGTAGAGAAAAAACACCACCAGATCCAGACCGTAGAGTAAAGCCGGCAGGGCCAGCAGATCAAAAAAGTTGCCTATAAATTCCTTTGAACCATTGATGGGCAGGCCCAGCAGCAAATCAGCCAGGGCCACCGCCAATAGGAACGGTATCAGCAGACTGGAAATGCACAGCAGCGCGTCCCAGACTTTATGCCAGCCGGGCTTATCCAGACGGCTCCTGAATTCGATGGCGACAGCGCGGAGGATCAAAGCCGCCAGCACCAGAAACAGCGCCAGGTAAAATCCACTGAACATGGTGGCATACCACCCCGGAAAAGCCGCGAACATAGCTCCGCCGGCCGTTATAAGCCAAACCTCATTAGCTCCCCAGACTGGTTCGATGGCATGCATGATCATGTTTCTCTCCCCGGTATTCCGTCCCAGCCACGGCATCAGCATACCGACTCCAAAATCGAAACCTTCCAGGAAAAAGAAGCCGATAAACAAAACCGCTATTAAAATAAACCATAGTTCTTGCAAGCCCATTGCTACACCTCCTCCGCCAACTCATCCGCCGGCGCCGCCTTGATTTCCCTGATGCCCAGATAAATCGCAATCACGGCCAGTATGCCATAAAGCAGCGTGAAGCTCACCGTGGTGAACAATACCTGCCCGGCGGTGACGGCAGGCGAGATGGCCTTTTCCGTCAGCAGCAGCTTGTAAACAATGAAAGGCTGTCGCCCCATTTCCGTCAGAATCCAACCGAAGGAATTGCACAGGAAGGGCAAAGGCAGGATCAGCACCAAAGCCTTCAACAGCCACGGTTTGTTCTGTATTTTATTGTCTTTGAGGAAGAATACCGCCAACAGCACCACCAGCAGCATCAACAGCCCGAAACCGATCATCAGACGGAAGCTCCAGAAACAGACCTTGACCGGAGGGATATAATGGCCCGGGCCCAATTCCTTCTCCAGCTCGGCCTGCAGTTCGTTGATGCCATATACTTTAGCGTTGAAATCATTGGTGCTCATAAAGCTCAGCACTTTGGGAACGGCGATTTCGAAACTGTTTTCCCCTTTCTCCTCGTTGATCCCGGCCACCACCGCGAAGGAAGCCGGCTGGCTGGTCTCCCACAGGGCTTCCGCAGCCGCCATTTTCATCGGCTGCGTCTTGATCAGATGCTTGCCCTGAGTATCGCCGGTAATCACTACCAGCAGCAGCGTGGCCAATGCCACTATGGCTCCAAAACGAAGCCCTTTGGTGAACACTTCCCGTTGCTGCCCGCGGCGCAGCTTCCAAGCGGAGATTCCCAGTACGAAAACCGCCGAGGTAACCAGTCCCGCCAGCACCGTATGGGGAAACTGCTGAAACACATGGGGGTTGGTGATCAAGGCGGCAAAATCGTTCATTTCCGCTCTGCCGTTGCGGAATACGTATCCCACCGGCTGCTGCATGAAGGAATTCGCCACCAGGATCCAATAGGCCGACAGGTTGGAAGCAAAAGCCACCAGCCAGATGCTGGTCAAATGCAGCGGTCGGGACAATTTTTTCCGTCCAAAAATATATACGCCTAAAAAAGTAGACTCCAGGAAAAACGCGGCCAGGGCCTCGATGGCCAGCGGCGCTCCGAATATGTCGCCCACAAAACGGGAATAACCCGACCAGTTCATGCCGAATTGGAACTCCTGCACGATCCCGGTTACTACCCCCATAGCAAAATTGATAATAAACAGCTTTACAAAAAAGGAGGCCAGCTTTTGATAAATTTCGTCCTTCTTAACATAAGCCATGGTCTCAAACACAGCGATGTAAATGGAGAGACCCAACGTAAGCGGTACGAACAAAAAATGATAAACCGTGGTAATAGCAAATTGTGCCCGTGAAAGCCAAGCTAAATCATACATCTCCTTTGGACAGCGGTACTGTCCTACCCCCTTTCCGTTCTAACACTCTCAACGCCGATATTCCCAAATAAAAATAGAAATATTTGCTTATATATTAGCAGAATCCGGCAG
>DATMYB010000208.1:0-3325 GCA_035561215.1 Syntrophomonas sp.
ATTTATTACTGGGCAAAAGTAAGGTTTGTATAGCTTCGGACCACATAAGTGCAAGTAAATTCGAATTAAGCACATATCTTATGGTAAGATGATTATGACAGCTTCGTTTTTAACGTCGGTTATAAGGAGGTGAAATCATGACGACCGCCCAATGGATCATAATAGCGTTGCTCTGCGGCTCTGTAGAAATATTCACCTTGGGCTTGTGGTTCCTCTGGCTGGCTGTAGCTGCTTTGCTGGTGGCCGTCGGAGTTCGTCTGCAATGGCTGCCTACATTGCAGTGGCAGTTGCTGGTCTTCTCACTATTTACTGTAATCTTCATTATCTTTACCCGTCCGCTCGCATTAAAACTATTCCGTACCAGGGATACGGTCAGCAACGTCAAAGCGCTGGTGGGACAGCATGGCATTGCTATCACCGACATTAAACCGCTGCAATTTGGGCAGGTTAAAGTAAACGGGGAAATATGGACGGCCATGTCGGAAACCGAAATAGAATCCGGCGCCAGAATCGTCGTAACGGAAATCGATGGAGTTAAGCTGGTCGTCAGCAAGGCTATTCAGGAGATCGTTGCCAGTGAATAAATTGAAAGGGGTTCATGTATGCAATTTGTAACTAACTTCGTATTAGTACTGTTTGTAATTCTTATCGCCGTCTCGGCGATAAGAATTATCCGACAGGCCACGGTAGGCATTATTGAGCGGTTGGGAAAATACCACAAAACCGCGGAACAAGGTATCAATGTGATCATTCCCTTTATTGACCGCTTTCGCGCTATTGTTGATATGCGTGAACAAGTGGTCAGTTTTGCTCCCCAGCCGGTTATAACCAAAGACAATGTAACCATGATGATAGATACTGTCGTTTATTATCAAGTAACGGATCCTTTCCGCTTTACCTATGAAATTGCCAATCCCATCATGGCCATTGACAATCTTTCCGCCACCACCCTGCGTAACATCGTCGGCGATCTGGAACTGGACCAGACCCTAACCTCAAGGGACCTGGTCAACAACAAGCTGCGGGCCATCCTGGATGAAGCCACGGATAAATGGGGCATAAAAGTCAACCGGGTGGAACTTAAGAATATACTGCCTCCCCAGGATATCCAGACGGCAATGGAAAAACAAATGCGGGCCGAACGTGAAAAACGGCAAGCCATCTTGCTGGCGGAAGGTCAGAAAACCGCTGCCATTCTTGAGGCCGAAGGTGAAAAACAATCAACGATCCTTAAAGCGGAAGCGGTAAAGGAAGCTGCTATCCGCACCGCTGAAGGTAGTCGGCAAGCCAAAATACTGGAAGCCGAGGGCGAAGCCCAGGCCATTTTAAATGTTCAAAAGGCCTTTGCCGACAGCCTGGTGATGATCAAGAACGCCGACGCCGACGATAAGGTTGTAGCTTTGAAATCCCTGGACGCCATCAAACAACTGGGCGAAGGCCAGGCTACCAAGCTGATCATACCGGCGGATCTGGCCGGAATAGGCGGTGTCTTTGCGGCTTTGAAGGAAGTCGTTATTGATAAACCTGATAACCCGGAAACAAAATAAGCGTGTAGCAGTCGGTGTCGCCTAGAGGCGACACCGACTGCCGGCTGTTCAATACAACCTATATTTTTCCCACCAGACAGAGACCTCCTTTGATTGGGGATGAGTGGTTCATTAAGACACCCACCCCGTCAAAGGAGGTTTATCACGCTCCCACCACGCAATACCCCCGCCTCTATAGGCGGCGGGATGTAAGCGTGGTCAGGTCGCCTGATAAGTGCGGCCAACCATCAGCGGCGGGTCTAAACCCCCCGCTGATGGGGTCTTCTTTATCTTTTCTGATTTTGAAATTCTGCACCGTTCCGGCTGTGCATTCTGTGGAAAACGGCCAGTACTCTGCGTCACCTAAAGGTTAAGGTCAAAAAAAGTCCCAATCTATAACCAGTTCCGAATGGTCGGTCACGATCCAGTGCATAGAAACGTCTTCCGCATGGGGAAACACCGACTCCACCACCTGAAATTCGTAGCATATTCCACATTTAAAAGCACCGGGACGCAACTCCGGCAGGAAGCGGTCATAATAGCCGCGGCCATATCCCAGGCGAAAGCCTCTGCCGTCAAAGGCCAACCCCGGAACCAGTACCACGTCTATTTCTTCCGGCGGAAAACTGCTGCCCACCGGCTCACAAATGCCAAAAGAACTAACTTTCGTCTCTTTCCATCCTTTCCATTCCACCGCCTCAATTAAATCTCCCTGCACTCGCGGCAGCAGGATCGTCCTGCCTTGTCGGCGCTGCTGCTCATAAAAGGACTCCAGGGCGACTTCGTTTTGTATGGAAGCATAGCCCATAATCGTGCGGGCTTTCTGCACCGGCAGCAAGTCGTTGATGCGTTTGGCGATGGCGACACTGGCTTGGGCCATCTGTTCGGGAGCCAGCAAATTCCGTTGGGCCTTCATCTCGCTGCGCAAAGCTGTTTTGGATCCTTTTAAGTCTATATGCAATGATTATCTCTCCTTAATTACCCTTGACGGCAGCCCGCTTCTTTCTCCATATATGAAGCAGCAACGCGACGGTGAATATGCCCATACTAATGATCTGGCTCATGGTAAGGGGGCCGTAATTCACTTCACTCACCCGCAAGAATTCAATCATGAAACGGTAAAGGGAATAGCCCAGGAAATAGAATATAAATACTTCCCCGTCATATCTGCGGCGAGGATAATACCAAAGCAAAAAGCCGAACAAGACCAAATTAATGGCTGAACTGAACAATTGGGTGGGATAACGGGTAAAACTATCTACCGCCGGAAATACCACTCCCCAGGCGGAATGGGTGATCTTGCCGTAACAGCAGCCATTCAGGAAACAGCCGATTCTAACTATGGCATATCCCATAGCCGCAAACGGAGCGTACATATCCAGCATCTTCCACATTGGATATCCTTTGTGGCGCAGGTACCATATAAACAAGGGCACATCCAGAATGACGCCTCCGTACCATACCATACCGCTTAAACCATTTTTAAGGGATAACACCGCCCACGGATCAGCTAAAAACTCCTGCCATTGATAGGCGACAATATACAGTGCACGTGCGCCGATTATGCCTGCCAATACTAAAATGATTACCATATCCAGCACCGAGTCGGTATCATAGCCCTCGCGTCTATACATTTTCATCAAGCCGATGATGGCTACAATAACTGCCATGGCTAACATAAATCCCCAGGAATATATTCTGATATGACCGTAATCAACTAATACCGGATGCACTCGCATCAATCCTTTCACCGGAAATTATCCACAAGATTTTATTCCTATTTTTCGCCCCTGGTTATT
>DATMYB010000209.1:0-4049 GCA_035561215.1 Syntrophomonas sp.
GATATAATTGGTCCGCTTTCAGCTTTTGTAATTATTTTTTTGATTGCTTCCGTCACTACGCCTCGCTTCTTTGACGCCGGCAATATCCATAACCTGATCCTGCAGGTTTGTGTCACGGCGTTCCTGGCGATTGGGGCCACTCTGGTTATTTTAACCGGCGGTATCGATATATCAAGTGGTTCGGCAATTGCGCTGCAGACTATGGTGTTGGCTACAATGGTAAAATTTATGAATGTTCCCGTGTGGCAGGCAATTATCCTTGTAATTATATTAGCGACAATCATGGGACTTTATAATGGTGCTTTAGTCGCTTATCTGCGCATCCCTGCATTCATCGCCACGCTTGCGTCACAAGCCATATTCCGCGGGATCGCATTTTTGTTTAACAATGGATCGCCGCTGCAGTCTATTTCCCCGGAAGTTGAACCCATTTTCTATACGAAAATAGGCTTTGTCCCAATTACGTTTTTTTATATTTTTGTGTTTTACACGGCCGCCTTTACTTTGCTTAAGTACACGCAGTTGGGCCGTAAAATATATGCGGTGGGTGGCAATGAGTCTGCGGCAAGACTTTCCGGAATTAATGTAAAATCCGTATTGCTTGTTACATACGCCATGGCTGGTTTTTTTACAGGAATTGCCGCGGTATTGATGGCCTGCCGTCTGAATTCCGGATCACAAAATTATGGCCCGGGAATGGAGATGACCGCCATTGCGGCAGCTGTTATTGGCGGAACAAGCATGATAGGCGGCAAGGGAAATGTAGTCAGTACTTTTATCGGAGCCATGATCGTATTGATCGTACAGAATGTATTGAATCTGAATTCCGTACCGACCTCTGTGCAGCAGGTAGTATTAGGTATTATTATCATGCTGGCAGTCGTATTGGATGTATGGCGTTCCCAATTATCAAAGATTTTTATTAAAACCAGTAAAGCTGAATCTAAGCGTTAGTGCGTGGAAGGATGATATATGGGGTTCATTTACGGTAAAAATTTATCGAAACAAGAAATCATGCGGCGTGTCGGAGATATTACCCAGATTGCAGGCGCAGTCAGCGCAAGACTGGATGACGGCCGCGGGGACGGTACCCGGATCATAAACGTCAAGACAGGCTCTGGTTTAAATTTTACCGTCGTACCTGGAAGAGGAATGGATATCTGCAGCCTGGATTACTGCGGATATGCCTGCAGCTTTGTCTCGAAAACCGGTCTTGTAAATGCGGCATACTATGAAACGGATTTTGACGGTTTCCATCGCTCATTTTTTGCAGGAATGCTGACCACGTGCGGTCTACGTAATATTGGAGCATCCTGCACCGACCAGGATGAGTTCCTTGGCTTGCATGGACGAATCAGCAATATACCGGCACAGGATGTATGCATAACAAATGAGTGGATAGACGATACTCTGGTAATGCAATTGAGAGGAATGGTAAGAGAAAGCAAGCTGTATGGTGAGAACATGACATTGACTCGTGAAATTACCGCAAGGCTGGGTGAAAACACCGTGCGAATACACGATGAAGTAGAGAATTGCGGATTTGAAACGCAGCCATTTACCATTTTATATCACTGTAATTTTGGATATCCGTTACTGGATGAAAACAGCTATCTTGTTTTACCTGATTGCCAGGTTACTCCCCGTGATGATGCCGCAAGGCAGCAAATAGACAAACATTGCAGCTTCCAAGCGCCCGAGAATCATTTTCCCGAAACCGTATTTTTTCTTAAGACAGATTCGGATAAGGACGGAAATACTTATGCGGCGATATTCAATCCTGAACTCGGGCTGCACGGGTTGGGTCTGGTAATCACGTATAACCAAAAGAATCTGCCATACCTGGTCCAATGGAAGAACATGGGGAACGGCGATTATGTCGTGGCGCTGGAACCTTCAAATTGCTATCCACAGGGACGAAAAGAAATACGCGAAAATAAAATGCTGCAGTATCTGGCCCCGGGTGAAATACGGCGGTTTGATTTGGCTTTTCATGTAGTAACTTCCAGAGAAGAACTTGATGCACTGTGTTTTGACAGACCTTGACAGAAATTTGGCCGAGAGACCATATCGATGCGTTCTTAATATGATAACATTGTACTGATATCACTGTAATTGTAAGGGAGCTGAAAAAATGGCCGATCGTCTTGATGCGAAATACGTAGAACAGATTCTTGGTTTGTACCACGACTATCAGTATGGCATAATGGATCCGGATCAGATTCCCCGATTGTATATTTTTTCAGATAAGGAACAATCGGTAGATATTTACAGGCATATATTGCCTGTAGACCAACTCCCCCATAGAGTGCAGGCTATTGAAATCCAGCTGGTGCTTGATGGATCCGCATCCGTAAACTTAAATGGAAAGACCATATCTCTTGAAAAAAACAGCCTGTTGATTCTTAACCAAAATGTGACGCGGTCACTGGTGTGCAAAGAACATGAAAAAGCGGTGGTTATCCATATTTATATTGATACGAAGCAATTTGACCAAAGATTTTTTACGCTGGTAATGGATGACAATATGTTTGCGAATTATATTTATAAATCGATCTATATCAGCAACACTTACAATGATTACATTCTAGTGAAAGATTTAAGTTCCGGTGTGATCGATGTTCTTCTTTCATTGTGTGATGAGTGCAGAAATAAAATGATATCTGTACAGAACAACAGAGTGCTTTATTCCTGGATCGCTGTGTTGTTTTTACGGTTGTATGACTATTGCCATGATATCGAATACAGTGTTGGAAATGAAGAATTGGAAACCGGATACAGAAGGCATCTGATTAACGGAATCCTGAACTGTATTCAGGAAAATGCGAAAACGGCAACGCTTACTTCAGTTTCAAAGTCGGTACACCTGCACCCGAATTATATCTGCAAGGTAATCAAAGAATCAACGGGAAAGACATTTACCGAAATACTCAATATGACAAAAATGAGAATTGCAACACAAATGTTGGAATCCACAGATATGAGCCTTGAGAAAATCGCGTTGAGCATCGGCTTCAGCAATCCGAATTATTTTTATAAGGTATTCAAAAATCACGGCGGTCAAACTCCCGGCCAATATCGGAAAGAGCGGCAGCACAAATCCGTTTATTACCTGGGTTCCAATGAAGCATCTGAAGCCTTGCATAACGCGGCCCAGAAAGATGCGGAAAAACAAACGGGAGAAGTTGTGCAAACATCGACGGCCATATTGCAGTTTACGCCTATGAATTCCGCAAATCATAGAATAGGGTTTTTCCCGGCGGCTAGCTATAAATACATTATGGAAGTCGGTAAGGGTCTGTCCTTTTCGGCCAGTAAGTTCGGCTGTATGACGAGAATGTATGTTCCGGAACGGGATGATGTGAATGAACAGGTAAAATTATTAACGTCAGCTCTATGCGACCGCTTGGATGTTGTGGTAGTAAATGCACATGACGAGTATGCTGTTTCACCCGTACTGCAGCGTTTCATTGAAAAAGGAACGATGGTATGCTTGATTAACCGCGATGATTCACAACTGATATTAGACGTTCACACTGTTATAGGCTATCGGCAGAGGAAGGCAACGAAAAAGCTCGGAGAATACGTAGTAAAAAAAATACGCGGACTTTCCGCCCAGGTGGGAATCATCCAGGGCAGTACGGGCTACCATTCAGTCGAGCGGTGCGGAGGCTTTCTGGATGCGATTAAAAATGAAAACAATTTTGAAGTTGTATCAATTTTTAACGGTAACTGGAGCGCTCAGGGAGGATATGAAGCAGCGAAACAAATGCTGCAGTCCCAGCCGTCAATTAATATGATATTTTGCGCAAACGATCACGAGGCGGTAGGTGTAGCCAGAGCGATTGAGGAGCTGGGAATGCTTAATATTATGCTGTTGGGCAATGACGGTGACAGCGACGCATTAAAGAATATATTAAAAGGTACGATGACGGCGACAGTTGGAACAAACTCATATGAGATGGGAAGTATCGCGGCGCAGACAATCCAGCGTGGATTGGAGGGAAATCTTCAAAACGGATTTGTAGAAACAAAAACACAAATTGTAG
>DATMYB010000210.1:0-3523 GCA_035561215.1 Syntrophomonas sp.
GAGACAGCTTCATAACGGGTTCAGGTAATTTTTAACGGTGTTGATTTAAAACTTTTTGCCCGACTCATACGTTATATTGGTGTAAGATCCAATGATGATTCCACTGCAAAAAGCCTAATTTAATCGTGTGGAATGTATAAACATGAAGGAGCACTTAGTAGCTTACGTCACCTAAAACTTTGCTTGCCGCTGGCTAAATTTTCGCAGGACTTCGTTGTCGTCAATCGTAATACTGCCAGTATTACTCAATCCTCCGCCTTGCCCTGCAAAAATTTTTCTCAGCGGATAATCTAAAGCTTTAAGTGACGTGGGCTACCAGCACTGAGCCTGGCGACGTAATGTTTATACATTCCATCAGCAAATTATAAGTTTTTGCAGGGAAATCATCTTTTTCCTAAAACGGCGAATCCTGCTTAAAGCAGTTCCGCCATCACCAGGTTGGAAAGAAAATAGCCACGGCGGCTGAGACATAAACGATCCTGATCAAAAATCAGAAGCCCTTCCCCCATGTATTTGTCAATCATAGCATGATACTCTTGCGTAAAATCTATACCGAAGCGCTCCATAAATTGCCGGCGGGATATACCGGCGGTCAGCCGCAGCCCTAAAATAACCGCATCGACAAAACCACCGCGGTGGTCCATGGTTTCCAGCATCTCAATATGATTGCCGGCTTCATGCATGGAGTCCGATCCGGCCATTATTTCCCCATTTTTCCATCTTCGCCCCTCCCGAAAGCTTACCGCTCCGGGTCCCAGACCCAAGTACTCATCCGCCTGCCAGTACACCAAATTATGCTGACATTCACGACCGGGACGCGCGAAATTGGAAATTTCGTAGTGATGAAAACCGTTTCCGGCCAGATCATCCAGAGCCCCATAATACATATCGGCCTCCTGGTCTTCGCTCAGCACCTGATATGCACCCGTGTCAATCCGTCGGGCCAGCGGTACGGAGGGGTCAAGTTGCAGCAAGTAGGCGGAAATATGCTGCGGACGGCAAGCAACCGCCTGCTCCAGATTGTAGATCCAATCGGCCAGACGCTGGCCGGGAATCCCATAGATCAAATCCAAATTGAAGTTATCAAACCCCGCCGCCATTATATCATCCACCGCTTGCAAGGCCTCACCGGCATCGTGGATACGGCCCAGGATTTCAAGCTCATCGTCCCTGAAGCTCTGTACTCCTAAAGAGATGCGATTGATACCGGCGTTTTTCAGCTCCCGCAGACCGGTGCGGTCAAGGGTGGCGGGGTTGGCTTCCAGGGAAATTTCCGGTTGCGGCAGGAGGTGCAGATGCTGCCGCAGACCGTCCAGGATGCGGCTGACTTGTTCCGGATGCAGCAGGCTCGGAGTCCCCCCTCCGAAATATACGGTGCCGAATTGCCTATCCTTCCATCCCTCCGCCTGCCGCGCAATTTCTTCCGTCAAGCCGCGGGTATATTGGTCCAAATCATGGCGCCGGGTCAAGGGCAGGGAATAAAAATCGCAGTAGCTGCACTTTCTTATACAGAAGGGTACATGGATATATATGCCGGCCGGATCGTTATTTATCGCTTTCAATGTCCATTACCGACATAAAAGCGTCCCGGGGCACTTCCACCCGACCGATTTGTTTCATGCGCTTCTTGCCTTCCTTCTGTTTTTCCAGCAACTTTTTCTTGCGGGTGATGTCGCCTCCGTAGCATTTGGCCAGTACATCCTTGCGCATGGCCTTGACCGACTCCCGGGCAATAATTCGGTTGCCGATGGATGCCTGAATAGCTACCTCATACATTTGCCGCGGGATGATTTTGCGCAGCTTTTCCACCAGGGCACGGCCCCGGTAATAGGCTTTGTCTTTATGGGCAATGGTGCTGAGGGCATCCACCGGTTCACCGTTCAGCAGTATATCCATCTTTACCAGGTCGGATTCTTCATATCCTTTCAGCTCATAATCCATAGAAGCGTAGCCCCTGGTTCTGGATTTCAAACCGTCGAAGAAATCAAACAAAATTTCCGCCAGAGGCAAACTATAGCTGATCAACACCCGCTGGGGAGTAATATATTCCATATTGATAAAACTTCCGCGTTTTTCCTGACACAGTTCCATGACGGGACCTACAAATTCGTTAGGGGCCATAATGGAAACTTTCACATAGGGCTCCATCACTGCTTCGGTCCGCTGGGGCTCGGGCCAGTGGGAAGGATTCTGCACATACATTTCGCTGCCGTCGGTCAGTAAAATGCGGTAAATTACACTGGGAGCGGTAGCCAGCAGCGTCAGATCGTACTCCCTTTCCAACCTCTCCCGAATGATCTCCATGTGCAACAGTCCCAAAAAACCGCAGCGGAAACCAAAACCCAGAGCATCGGAAGATTCCGGTTCATAAATCAAGGAAGCGTCGTTCAGTTTAAGTTTCTCCAAAGCGTCCCTCAGTTTATCGAATTCATTGTTTTCCAGGGGGTAAAGTCCGCAGAACACCACCGGCTTGACTTCTTTGTAACCCGCCAGGGGACTGTCCGCCGGCCGCGCCGCGCTGGTGACGGTATCGCCCACCTTGGTATCGGCGACATTTTTAATGGCCGCGGCCATATAACCGACCTCTCCGGCCCGCAGCACTTCCACCGGGGTCATGTAGGGCGAGATAACGCCGATTTCAATCACTTCATATTCTTTGCCGGAGGACATCATCCGTATCATATCGCCTTTGCGTAATTCTCCCGCCGCCAGCCGAATATAGCTGATAGCCCCTTTGTAGGCATCGAAATAGGAATCAAAAATCAGCGCCTGCAGGGGAGCCTGTTCATCCCCAGGCGGAGCCGGAATTTTAGCCACAATGGCCTCCAATACCTCTTCGATGCCCACGCCCAATTTGGCGGAAATAGGAATAATCTCGCTTTTATCGATGCCCAGAACGTTTTCCATTTCATCTTTTACCGCTTCGGGCTCGGCTCCGGGTAAATCGATCTTGTTTACCACCCCGACGATTTCCAGATTCAAGTCCATGGCCATATAAACGTTGGCCAGGGTTTGGGCTTCAATACCTTGGGAAGCGTCTACCACCAGCAGCGCTCCCTCACAGGCGGCCAGACTGCGGGAAACCTCGTAGGAAAAGTCGACATGCCCGGGCGTATCGATCAGATTCAATATATAGGTTTGGCCGTCGCGGGCTTTGTAATTGAGCCGTACCGGCTGAAGTTTTATGGTAATTCCCTTTTCTCTTTCCAGATCCATTTTATCAAGGAATTGCTCCCGCATTTCCCGCTCCGAGAGCGCACCGGTAAATTGCATCAACCGATCCGCCAAAGTTGATTTGCCGTGATCTATATGTGCAATTATGCTGAAGTTCCTTATTTTATCCTGCAATGTAAGCCCTCCCAGCGACTTTTTGGATCATTAAGCTAGTGTCTTGACCAACTAAAACTTTGGTTTTAAGCTTGTCTAAATTTCCATCTGCGTTGTTGTCGTCAGTCGCTGTAGCTACGGCTACGCCTCCTTCCGACGCCTAGCAGAGTGAAAATTTATTCGGCGCTTAAAACTC
>DATMYB010000211.1:0-2667 GCA_035561215.1 Syntrophomonas sp.
GGGCATACAAATGATTTCTTTTACCTGGGTGGCAAAAAATTTCGGTGAATGTTCCGGTCGAACTACGATAGCCGCATCCACTCCTTCGATGGTTCCGCCGATGGCGATAACGTCCCGGCCATAAGATATCAGCCCCGCGTCCAGTGCCATGCAGCTGATTTCAACGGCCACTTTTATTCCCTGCCCGAACATTCTCAGCGTGGAGGCGATTATTTCAGCCGGATATACCCCTTGAAACTGAAAGCGCAAAGAGCGGTCTACTCCGGCCAGCAAATGGGTGGTAGTCAATACCGGTATACCGTTGGCTTGAAAAAATTCTCTGTTTTCCGGCAGCATTTCGTCAGCCCCCGGTTCTTTAAAGCCGATATGGTGGCTTACACAAACCATATGGGCGCCGTCGGCGAGTTGGTAAAGACGGCGTGCGCTTGCTCCGCTGCAGGAAGCGATTACAAAGTTATTAATGTCAAGTTCAGCACCTTTTTGCACCGCCAGTTGCAAAGTCTTCTCAGTATTGGCGGGTCCTGCGGTTTCCCAAAACATTCAGATCACCTCTTTAATATATTTTCCCAATTCTATCCGAAAAATATGTTAGCAGGCAAATCGGCTTAATCGTCCGGATGCTTTATTTGCCATCCTAACGTCAAAATGGTACAGTACAGATGGATTAGCGATTTTAGATTATTGATTTTATTATACAGGGGAAAAAGATGAAAAACAGCAACGGCAATTTTACCCGCCAATCATTGCAGGAGCGGGTTGACGAAATTAACAACTACATCGACAGCAACTGGGGCAAGCTGCTTTTGTTGGAGATATTTGAAGAAGTACCGCTGGATTTACGCGACGAATTGTTGGAGGGACTGGGGACTTTTTACAGCCTACAGATGGTTCGGTATTTTCAGTTGCTCAATACTGAGTACGGCAAGGAATATGAAACCACCTGCCAGAGAGTACTGCACAAATACAGCCTGGCGGGATTCGATACAGCCGATGAAAAACCCTATGCCCTGGAATTTTTCAAAGCCTATGCCAGCTGCAGCCGCCATACCGGTCGAATAAGCCTGGATATAGCCTGGCAGAGGGGCGCAGGCAGTCTATATGTAGAGTATTTCTTTCTGACCTTTAATGCAGACGGGATCTACAGCCTGATTGTCGTAGAGGATGTCAGCCAATCCCAATATGAAAAAGATCATAACTTGCTGAGCAATATGGTTGAACTTGATTATCCTGAAGCGTGTTATTTCGTATCCGAGGCCTACAAGCTGAATGTACGCTATATGAGCCGCCCCGCCTTGGGCAGATTCATTTACCGGAGATATTTGGAAGAAATCGTCACTCTTACCGCCGCTTCCGCCCGTGCCCTTAACCGGAAAGTATCCGCCCGTCTGACTCCTCGCCAACTGGGCAACAGCATGTTCCATGCCTTAAGATATCAGGATTATGATTATCTGCTGTCGATTATAGACGAACAGCTGGTTAGGGGAGAACTTTTTTATCAATTCAAAGAAGCCATTACCCCAGGTGCTTTTATGATGGAAGGACAAGTGGAGGAGGTCAGGGCTTCCGGGGAAAATGCTAAACTAAAGGCAACCTCGGTTATTTTGCAGGATCGGGAAGTCTATAAAAGCGAATATCAGTTGCATATGAAAAAAGATCAACGGGACTATTGGTCGATTGTTGATATAAAACTGGTCAGTCACGACTTAGTCGAACCCGAATCGGTATGGAATCCTTTGGCGCTGCAGGTATATTGCCGCGTCTATGAAATATTGGATCTGGATGAGCTGTTTGATTTTCTTGACCGGATCGATAATATTCGTGAAGTGGAAGAACTGCCGTATGGAATCCATATGCGTCTCACCTGCTATGAGGACGACTTGAATCATGGAGTTTCATTCATGACTGGAGTCATTGCGGATTTGATTGTTAATATGGACGAGTTTGTGATTATTTCCCAGCAGCCTGAGATCGTCGATCAGTTTCACCGGATGTTCTGCGAAGGGTATTACCTTTTCCTGGCCCAGCGGGGGGAATACGAAGTCAGTCTGGACAGGGCGTACAGTTACCTGAGCGGTCAATATTTCAATTTTGAGGAAGTACTTTTCAGCGACGTCAGTGATTTTGTTTATGAGGATGGAATGCGTTATATTACCGTCAGGTATTTTGTGAAAGACCGGGACAAAGCCCGGCAAAAGTTGGGAGAATTAGATACGTATACCCTTGAGCTTTACGACAATGCCCGAGTTTATTACGAGCTGGACCGGGAGTTTGATCCGCCGGATTTCAAAGCCGAGTATATTTTGGGCGGCAATTGGCTGACCGTTTCCACTTTCGGCGAGAAGGAAATGAATGCCGTCAGGAAGGAATTTGAAGCCAATATGTACGACGCCCTGGAGTTTGACGGGCTGGAAATGCAGGACGAAGGCTTGTTCACCATTTTAGAGCCTGATGTTAAAAAGCAATATCCCCAATTGGAGGAATGGCTGAAGGAATTGTATCTAAATAAATGGTATCATTCCCGCCTGCAGGGCCTACGGGGAATGAGCCCTTCGGAAGCCTGCCAGACCGAAGAAGGCGCCCGTTTGCTGTGGTCCATGATGAAAAAGATCAGACTGAAAGAAAAGAAGCGCCAAATGGAAGGATTCGGTCACCGGATCGGTTTAAAAG
>DATMYB010000212.1:0-11823 GCA_035561215.1 Syntrophomonas sp.
CGGGAATGAAAGTTTTAGGTCTAACAGACTACTAGGCATAATGAGTCAAGACCGTAAAGCAGGGCAATCGTTTCGAGAATTTATGCAGCAGGAAAACGAAGATAAATGCCTGGAAGATGAGGCTAAAGAACATAAGACTGAGAGCGAAGTGAAAATAGAGATTAAGCAATTGATGAACGGCGAAACGATTGGTCAGCTTCAAGGTATGGAAAGGGCAGAGAGAAACGAGCTATTAAGAAAAAATCAAAGCAAGTAAAAGCATACCACTAAGACAAATTTCCAGAGTTACCGGCTTGAGCGTAGATATTATATTCAGGGCTTGGTTTAATCCAACAGAAAGAACGTCCTCTTGTTGGATTACATTGATTTCAGCTTTTTCCATGCACGGCGGGCCATATTAAAATATTTATCTTCCTGCCAAACCAGATATGCGTTGGTCTCCGGGCCGGGAACCGGAATGATCTCCTGGGCACGGTTATAGCCGGAAGGATTCAAGCTGCGGTCGGAGCGGCTTTTGCGCAAATTCAATCCGGAGATACGAGAAAACCGTCCCCTTGTTGGACTTGTTGGATTCGTTGAAATCCAACAAAAAAAACGTCCCTTTGTTGGATTGGAGGGCCAGATGAGATTTAGGGTGCGGCCGGAACGGGTGATGCACAAATTCAATCTGCGGCGGGTTCCGGCTAACAAATCCCGTAGGTCTTCGACGCTATTTATTTCCTCGCCGTCGATCTGTAAAATCACGTCTCCCGGCTGCAAGCCGGCGCGGCGGGCGCTGTCACCGACAACCTCCATGATCATCACCCCTCGCTCCGGCGCCACATAGAACGGCGGTCGGCTCTCGTCCCGCATGCCCAGCCAGATCACCAGCTCATGTCCCAGGGGGCTGAACAGGGCCACCAGCACCAGAAAAGCGGGAATACGCGAGGACAATACCGCCATGGTCAGCAGCAGCAACGCATAAATAAACAGCCGCAGTGCTGACCGGCGGCTGGCTTGGCGGGGTGTGCGGGTGGTGCATATTTCTCCGTAGCCCAGCACGGCCATGGCCGGGACGATGGTAAACACCTCCCGGGAAGCGGTTAAACCACTGTAATCCTGCAGCAACGGCCACCAGGTCGGCATGGTCAGTCCGGCAGCGGCAGCCCCGGGATGACTGGCGCTGATTAAGGCCAGCAGCGGGATCGGCCAGAAAAACTGCATATTAAATCCGCCGCAGAAACGTTCATGTCTTTTTATATATACCGCGGACGGGTGATAGGAACCGTTGAGCAGTATCAGCAGGCTTTCAATCATGTGCAAGACCGCCACCAGTCCCATCAACTGCGGTATACTGGCGCGGGGAAACCCGAACAGCAAGTTGGCCACGGCAATAACTCCGGCCGCGTAAGCAAAGCAAATAAACCGGGGCTGAATCAGCATCAGCAACAGGGCCGTAATCCATAAGGCGGTTATGCTGATGTTATCGAGGTTAATCCCCAGCATCACCAATAAAACACTGCCGGCTATACCGCCCAGCATTCCCAGCAGGGAAGAATATCCGGCCGATTTAAAAGTTACATTGGGAAGATCCGGGAAAAAATGCAGCGACTGTTTATACTGGCGATAGTTCTGCCAGAATACCAGCAGCACCATCATTCCAAATAATGCCACAAAAAAGGGGGAAGTAAAGGTGTCAACCAACACTTGCCCCATCAGTTTTGCTAAAGCTGTGACCAGTTCCAAAAACCCACCTCCAGGTTTATAGAATCTGCTCTTTTAATATCTCCAACGCCCGTTGTTTTTGCAGGTCCTGCTCCCCTGACTCGGGATTTTTCACTACATAATCGGGATTGATGCCGATCTTGTTGATATCCGTCCCGTCGGGGGTGAAGTACTTTTTCGTAGTCAGCTTCAACGCGCCCCCGTCCCGCAATGGAAAGACCGTTTGCACCAGACCCTTGCCGAAGGTTTTCTCCCCCACCAGCAACGCCCGTTTATTATCCTTCAACGCGCCGGACAAAATTTCCGAGGCGCTGGCGCTGTTGCCGTTTACCAGCACCACCATGGGTAACTTTACACTGCCCGCCTCGGCCCGATAAACCGTTTCATTGCCGCGGTAGTCCCGGTCGCTGACCACTTTGTCGTCGTCCAGGAAAAGATCCGCGATGGCGATGGCCGCGTCAAAATCTCCGCCGCCGTTGTCCCGCAAGTCCAGGACGATGCCTTTGATATTTTTCTGATTCAGTTTATTCAGACTATCCGCCATTTCCTGGGCGGAATGGGCATGAAACTGGTTCAACCTTATATATCCGATCGGCACCGAATCGCCGATCACCTCATCCTCCACCGAAGGTACGTTGATGATCTCGCGGACGATTTTAAATTCATGCTCCTTACCGTCGGAGGGACGGAAAACCGCCATATCAAGCTGCGTACCGGGCTCACCCCGCATCAGATGAACCGCCTCGTCCTGGGTCATATTCATGGTGCTCTGATCGTTTATACGAGTAATGATGTCGCCGTTTTTCAACCCCTTCTCTGCCGCCGGGGTTCCCTTGATGGGAGAGACAATAGCCAGCTTTCCGTCATTCGTCTCCACCACATAGACGCCTATGCCGCCGAACTCAGCGCTCAACTGCGTCTCCAGGTCTTGCCACTGGGATTTGTTCAGATATTTGGAATAGGGGTCGTTCAAGGAATCCACCATCCCGGAAGTTGCCCCTTCAATCATCGTGTTGGCATGGACCGGGTACAGGGATTCGGTTTTCATCAGTCCCACCACGGTCAGTAAACTGCTTAAGCCGTTAAAATTGGTGACAAAAAGAAAAGCCAGCGCCAGAAATACCAGCAGGCCAAACACGGCAAAAAATGAGGATATACCTTTAAAAAATTTACTTCCTCTCAAAATCACACCACCATGCTTTATATTATTCCCCACTCATCGTTAATATGTTACCTCAACCGCAAAAGCAAAACAAATAATTATGGAAAAAAGTTGTAGCCGGTGGGAATTAAAGTTTTAGGCGTAACCAACTACTTACTCCGATTACGGCTGCAAATAATAAGAGTCAAAGGTCTGCGTTTGAAACCCTTGACTCTCTTAAAGTCGTCACTTACCAACATATGAATGAGGATTGACCGGCGTACCGTTGACTCTCACTTCGAAATGCAGATGAGGCCCTGTGCTCCAACCGGTACTCCCCACTTTGCCGATGGTCTGTCCTTTGGTCACGTTATCCCCCTTTTGGGATATCAATGCGGATTGATGTCCATACAAGGTCGACAAGCCGGAACCATGATCGATAACGATCACTTGGCCGTAACCGGTCATCCAGCCTGAAAAAATCACCGTGCCGCTGTCGGCGGCTAAAATATTGACTCCGCTGGGAACCGCTATATCCATACCGGTATGCAATTTATTGACCTTCAGGATCGGATGATAGCGCATGCCATAATCATCGGTAATCGTATAATAGCCCGGAACCGGCCAGGTAAAAGTACCGGTGCCGGTTTGGGCGGGATCGCCGCTGCTCTGCATTTGTCTGATCATGTCTTCCAACTGGCGCGAAGACGCCTCCAGACCTTCAATAGCCTTCTGGTAGGCGGCTTTCTCCTTCTGGACATTGTTCAGAATTTCTTTTTTCTGGTCGATTTGATCATCCAACTGCGACTGCTTTTCCTTTTGGCTTTGTTTGTTGTCTTCCAATTCCTTTTTTTGTTCTTCCAGATTGGACTTTTTGGAATCCAACGTCGCTTTTTTGGTCTTTACCGCAACAATCAAATCCCGGTCCTGCTCCAGTATCCGGCTCAGCATATCATAACGGGTAAGAAAATCCTGAATATCCTCCGCTCCCAACAGTACCTCCAGATATGAAACATCGCCTTCTTCATACATGAACCGGAGACGCTGATCGAGAATATCGCTTTGTTTATTAAGTTCATTGGACAATATGTTAATTTCGCTCCGGGTTACTTGCAGGTTGGACTCCAGATCATCCACCCGGCCGGTTATGTATTCCAATTCCGACTGGGTCTTTTGCATATCTTCTTCCAGGCTCTGCACCTGACCGAGAATATCCTTTTCCTGTTTTTTAGCGGAATTGAGTTTTTGATTTTGGGAATTAATCTGACGGCCGATTTCTTCCAACTGCTGCTGCTTGTCCGTAAGTTCATCGGCGTAAACCGGCATGATCGCCGTCATAAAAAATACCAAGGCTATGAAAATAGCCGCTATGCGTCGATGTAAGCGCAAAATTACCCCTCCCTTAAGCCCCAGAATATAGAAATAGCGTCAATTCGTCAAGTAAAAAGACGGTTTTCATCAAAATTTGCTAAACATCCAGAAAACGATTCAGGGAAATCATGGTTCCCAGGCATCCCAGCGCCGCGCCGGTTGCAAACAAGGCCAGATATATTTCCAACAGCTCCTTGGGATTGTCAAGCAACGGGATAAAAAACACGGCGTTTTGCATATTGCCTGCCAACGCCCCGTAACCGGCGGCCAGCAGTCCCACGGCCACCAGCGACCCTACCGCCCCCAGCAGGATGCCTTCGATAAAAAACGGCCAGCGCACAAACCAATCCGTAGCGCCGATCAGCTTCATCAGATAGATTTCCTTGCGCCGCGCATAGATAGCCAGCCTGATAGTCGTGGCGATCAAAAACACCGCTCCCAGGGCCAGCAAAATAATCAAGACCAGACTGATGATCCTTACCCCCCGGGTAACCTGAAAAAGCCTTTCCACCAGCCCCTGTCCGTAATTGACTTTGTAGACCCCCTCCAGCTTCATAATTTGCTTGGCGAGCTGGGCTACTTGCTGGGGGTCTTTCGCTTTGACCTCGTAGCTGTTGGGCAGCGGATTGTCGCCCACGGTAGCTTTGAGGTCATATTCTTTTTTATCGAATTTCGACTGCAGGTTATCCAGCGCCTGGGCTTTGCTGATAAATTTAACCGACTGAACTCCGTTCATAGCCTTGATTTCCTGGCCTAAGATCTGCAAATCGTGGCTATCCAAAGCGTCATCCGCAAAAACCATTATTTCCAGATCGGATTCCAGCCGGTTCATAAAGTTGCCGGCATTGATGGTTAGGAGTACCGCCGCGCCCAGAATCAGAATACAGATGGCAACGGTGGATAATGTAGCAATGCTGAGCAACCGGTTGCGCCGCAGGGACTTGAAGGTTTCGCTGAAAAAATACCGCATATTGTTCATGCTGCTCACCAGTCGCCTTTGCCTATGCATTCATCCGAACAGATCATGCCGGAGTCCAGCATGATCACTCGTTTAAAGGAATTTTTGACCAAATCCCGGGCATGGGTTGCCATGATTACCGTCGTCCCTTTACGGTTGATATCATACAGCAGTTCCATAATTTCCTGAGAAGTATCCATATCCAAATTGCCGGTGGGCTCATCCGCTATCAGCAGCAACGGACGGTTTACCAAAGCGCGGGCAATACCTACCCGCTGCTGTTCTCCGCCGGACAACTGATTGGGGAAGGAATCTTCCTTGCCCTTCAATCCCACCATGGCCACCACTTCCCCGACTCTCTGCTTGATGTCCTGAGAGTTGGCCCCTACTACCTTCATGGCAAAACCTATGTTTTCCGCCACGGTTTTGTTATCCAGCAGTTTAAAATCCTGAAACACCATCCCGACGTTTCTTCTCAGCGTCGGTATTTCGCTGCGTTTCATGCGCACCAGGCTGCGGGTGGCTACAAATATCTGTCCCCGGGTGGGAACCTCTTCGCGAATTAACATTTTTACCAAAGTCGATTTCCCTGCCCCGCTGGGCCCCATCAAAAAAATAAACTCGCCCCGGTCGATTTTCAGGGAAACATCGTTTAAGGCTTTTACGCCATTATTATAAACTTTGGAGACGTTGTAAAATTGAACCAGCATTTATCTCCCTCGCTTTCCGACGCCTAGTACTCTGTCAACCCTAATTCCATATTTCCTTGTCGGTTAAATTTCCGCATGGCTGCGTTATCGTCAATCGCAATACGTCCAGTATTGCTTAATCCTCCGCCTTGCCCTGCAGAAATTTCCCTCGACAAATAATATACGGACTTAGGGTTGACAGAGTACCAAACTAAAAAACTATAAAAAAAGAACCGCCTTCCTTAAAGGTGGTTCTACAAAAAGCAAGCAATTCCTTTATAATTTATTTGTTTTTCAGCAAAAGTCGGATATTTTCTATAATTTTATCAGTAGTCAGACCATAATACTGCATTAATTCCTCCGGTGCGCCGGACTGTCCGAACACATCGTTAAGGCCCAGGCGCAGCACCGGTACCGGACAGCGGGCGCAAACAGCCTCGCAAACGGCGCTGCCTAGTCCGCCGATGATATTGTGTTCCTCCGCCGTCAGGATAGCGCCGGTTTCCCGCGCCTTGCGTATAATCATCTCTTCATCCAGCGGTTTGATGGTATGCATATCCACCACCGACAGTTCGATACCTTCCCGGCTCAACTGTTCGGCCGCCTCCAGACATCGAGCCACCATAATCCCGCAGCCGATCAGGGTCGCGTCCTTGCCCCCGCGCAATTCTATTGCCTGTCCTATTTTATAATCCGTGTCGCTGGGATATAGGGTCGGTACCGCCGGTCTCCCCAGCCGCAAATAGGCCGGCCCGGGCCGATGATAGAGGGCATGCAGAGCCAGGCGTGCGGAAACACCGTCAGCCGGCACCTCCACCGTCATATTGGGCACACTGCGCATCAGGGCAATATCCTCCACCGCTTGATGGGAGCCGCCGTCTTCGCCCACGGTTATGCCAGCATGGGTGGCGCATATTTTGACATTCAAACGGGGATAAGCCAAGGAGTTACGTACGATTTCAAAAGCGCGTCCCGTCGCAAATATAGCGAAAGAACTGGCGAATACCACCTTGCCCGACGCTGCCAGCCCGGCTGCCATGCCCATCATGTTTTGTTCAGCAATCCCTGCATTGATAAATCTCTCCGGAAATGCTTTGGCAAAATCAGACGTCTTGGTTGATTTGGACAAATCGGCATCCAAAACCACCACGTCCGGGTATTGCCGGCCCAATTCCACCAGCGCTTGCCCGTAAGCATCCCGTGTTGCTTGCTTTTCCAAGAATACTTCCTCCTTAAAGTGCCGCGAATAACCGGCCATTATACCGACCTGATTAAGTGATTTATGCCAGTTCGGCCAGCGCTTGCTCTGTCTGTTCACGGTTGGGAGCGGTCCCGTGCCATTCCGCCCGGTTTTCCATAAAAGTACAGCCTTTGCCCTTCACCGTACGGGCCACAATCGCGGTAGGCGACCCCTGGTTTTGCCGGGCGGCGTTGAAAGATTCCATGATCTGGCGGCAGTCGTTGCCGTCTATCTCCAGCACATTCCAGTTAAAGGCTCTGAATTTATCAGCAATAGGTTCCGGCGACATGACCTGGGCCAGCGGTCCGTCGATCTGCAAACCGTTGTAATCCACAATCGCCGTCAATTGATCCAGGTGGTGGAAACCGGCGGACATCACCGCTTCCCATACCAGCCCTTCCTCCAGTTCTCCGTCGCCCAGCAAGGCGTAGACCCGGTAATCCCGTTTATCCATCCGAGCCGCCAAAGCCATGCCTACCGCCCAGGAAATGCCTTGTCCCAGGGAACCGGTGGAAGCTTCCACTCCCGCCAGCTTGCGCATGTCGGGATGCCCCTGCAGGGAGCTCCCCAACTTTCTCAAAGTGGCCAGACGCTCCCGCGGGAAAAAGCCTTTTTCCGCCAGGGCTGCGTATAAAACCGGTGCGGCATGCCCTTTACTGAGAACAAACCGGTCCCGGTCTTCCCAATCGGGGCGGGCGGCATCCACGTTCATTTCCCAAAAATAAAGACAGGCTACGATATCCGCAGCGGACAATGATCCGCCCGGATGGCCGGAGCCTGCTTCGCCCAGCATACTGATAATATCCCGTCTGAGCAGTCTGGCTTTTTCGCTGACCATCTGCACAGCCCCATCGTCTATCGCTTTCACGTTTACCCTCCTAAGCTAAATCTATTGGTACATTATTTTTCCCCCTGGCGCAAATGCAGATAAGCGTTAATAAACGGATCCAAATCTCCGTCCATTACCGCCTGCACATTCCCAACCTCCAGGTTGGTGCGGTGATCCTTGACCAGAGAAAACGGATTCATGGTATAGGTCCTGATCTGACTGCCCCAGGCGATCTCTTTATATTCTCCCTTGAGTTTCTGCAAGTTATCCTCGTGCTCTTGCTGCTTCAGTGCATATAGTTTGGCCTGCAGCAGTTTCATAGCGGTCAGCTTGTTGGAATGCTGGGAGCGCTCATTCTGGCATTGCACCACGATGCCGGTGGGCAAATGGGTAATACGCACCGCCGAATCGGTTTTATTGATATGCTGTCCCCCCGCTCCGCTGGAACGGTAAGTATCTATGCGCAAGTCATCGGGATTGATATTAATTTCCACCTGGTCGCTTATCTCCGGCAGTACCGACAGCGAAGCAAAAGAGGTATGGCGGCGTCCGGTAGAATCAAAAGGAGATATGCGGATAAGACGATGCACCCCGTCCTCGCAGCTCAATTTGCCATAAGCGTATTGACCCTTGACCATAAACGTAACGCTTTTGATGCCGGCTTCGTCCCCGGCCAGAATATCCATGATTTCCGTCTCATAACCGGATGACTCCGCCCAGCGGGTATACATGCGAAAAAGCATCTGCACCCAATCCTGCGCTTCCGTGCCGCCGGCCCCGGCATGCAGGGCCAGAATAGCATCCGCGTGGTCATGGGGCCCGGAAAACAAAATCAGCATTTCATAGCTGCGGAATTTTTTCTCCATTTGTTCCAATTCCCGCACGGTTTCATCATATAATTCATTGTCTTTTTCAGCGTCCGCCAGTTGCAGTATTTCGTCGATATAGCCGGCTTCCTGCCAAAGTTTTTCCCACTGGCCGACGACATCCTGCAAATCGCTGATTTTTTTTAGCAATTGCTGGGCTTTAAGATTATCGTCCCAAAAATTCTCTTTTAAAGTATTGTGCTGCAGCAACTCAATTTCCTGTTTCTTGCCGACTATGTCAAAGAGAAGCCCTCATTTCATGTAAAGTGGCGAGGATTTCCTCCAGCGTCCCCCGCGGATCTTCAATCACATTATTGCCCTCCTGTTTTTTATTCTAATTTTGATTCCAATGCAAAAACTTATGATTTGCTTGTGGAATGTATAAATATTCCACACGATTAATTAGGCTTTTTGCAGTTGAATCAATCTTGGTTCCACTGCAAAAGCGTTCCCGTGCCCGGAACTTAAACCGCTTCCCTGCCGCAGCACTTTTTGTATTTTTTGCCGCTGCCGCAGGGGCAGGGATCGTTGCGGCCGATTTTTTCGCCAACCCGGATCGGTTTCTTTTCCGCCGCCTCTTCGCCCTGATTAATGATCATCTTTCTTTCTTCGGGTTTCTCCACCACCCGCACCCGCAGGACATAGCGCACCACGTCCTCCTTGATGCTGTATATCATGGCCTGGAAAGCTTCGAAAGCTTCAAATTTGTATTCAATGAGCGGATCACGCTGTCCGTAAGCCCGGAGATTGATGCCGTTTCTCAACTGATCCATGGCGTCGATATGATCCATCCATTTGTCGTCGATGATCCGCAGCATAATGGCCCTTTCAATTTCACGCATGGTTTCCGGGCCCAGCTCCTGCTCGCGTTTTTCATACAAGGCAAAGGTTTTTTCCTGAATGAGTTCTATCACCGGAATTTTGGCCAGTCCCATGAGTTCTTCCTGGGTAAGCTCGTTGCCGGGCAGTATATTCTGTTCCACATAGGTCAGCAAACCCTCCAGATCCCATTGGTCGGCATACTTGAGCTCACCGGCAAAACTGTCCACCACCTGCTCCACCACGTCGCTGATCATGCTCAGCACGGTCTCCTTTAGATCCTCTTCATCCAGGACCTTGCGGCGTTCGCCGTATATGACCCCGCGCTGCTGGTTGATGACGTCGTCATATTCCAGCACGTTTTTGCGGATGCTGAAGTTGCGGCTTTCCACTTTCTTCTGGGCATTTTCAAGTCCCTTGGTAATCATATTGTTTTCGATGGGCATATTATCATCCATCCCCAGGCGATCCATCAGGCCTTCGATATTGGCGGAGCCGAACAGCCGCATCAGATCATCTTCCAGAGCCACATAAAAGCGGGATTCGCCGGGATCTCCCTGACGTCCGGAACGACCGCGCAACTGGTTATCAATACGCCGCGATTCATGCCGCTCGGTACCCAGTACATAAAGCCCGCCTACCTCCTTGACGCCTTCGCCCAGGACGATATCCGTGCCGCGACCGGCCATATTGGTAGCAATGGTAACCGAACCGGCCTGGCCTGCCAACGCTATGATCCCGGCTTCCTGTTCATGATGTTTGGCATTCAGCACCTGATGCTTAACGCCGCGTTTGCCGAGCATGCTGCTCAGCAGTTCGGATTTTTCAATGGAAATAGTACCTACCAGCACCGGCTGGTTCCGTTGGTGACGCTCCACGATATCCTCCACCACCGCTTTGAACTTGCCGTCCTCGCTGCGGTAGACCATGTCGGGCTTATCCTCGCGGATCATGGGCATATGGGTGGGGATGACCACCACATCCATGCCGTAGATGTTGCGGAACTCGTCTTCCTCCGTCTTGGCAGTACCGGTCATGCCGGCCAGCTTTTTATACATGCGGAAATAGTTTTGGAAAGTGACGGTGGCCAGAGTCTGGGATTCTTTTTCAATTTTGACGCCTTCCTTGGCTTCAATGGCCTGGTGCAATCCGTCGCTGTAACGCCGTCCGAACATCAAGCGGCCGGTAAATTCATCCACTATGATGACCTGATCGTCCTTGACCACGTAATCCCGGTCGCGTTTCATCAGCGCGTGGGCCCGCAATCCCTGGTTCACATGATGGGCCAGCTCCATATTTTCCGCCAAATTTTCAATATTGAAGAATTTCTCTACCCGCTGGACTCCTTCTTCGGTCAGCGTCACGATATTCTGCTTTTCATCCACCTTGTAGTCGGTTTCGTTCTGCAGGCGGGGAATAAATTTGGCGATCTGATAGTATAAATCGGTGGGCTTGTCGCCTTCGCCGGAGATGATCAGCGGAGTACGGGCTTCATCGATCAGGATGGAGTCGACTTCGTCGATGATGGCGTAATTAAGTGGCCGCTGCACCATATGAGCGGCGGATACCACCATGTTATCACGCAGATAATCAAACCCCAGCTCATTGTTGGTAGCGTACGTAATGTCGCATTGATAGGCGGCCCGGCGTTCATCATAGTTCAAATCATGTACGATCAGTCCTACCGTAAGCCCGCAAAATTCATACACGGGCCGCATCCATTCGGCATCGCGGGCGGCCAGGTAGTCGTTGACGGTAACGATGTGGACGCCCTTGCCGGGCAGGGCGTTCAGATACGCCGGCAAGGTCGCTACTAGGGTTTTTCCTTCACCGGTTTTCATTTCTGAAATTTTGCCTTTATTAAGCACCATGCCGCCGATCATTTGCACGTCAAAATGGCGCAGGCCCAAAGTCCTGCGGGAGGCTTCCCGCACCAGGGCAAAAGCTTCGGGCATAAGATCCGTCAAGCTTTCCCCGTCTTCCAGGCGCTGGCGGAATTCCGCCGTCTTAACGGGGAACTCCTCGTCCCGCAGCGCCTGCATTTGAGGTTCCAGCGAGTTCATATATTCCACTGTCACCCGCATTTTTTTTACTTCTTTTTCGTTATTATCAATAATTTTTTTAACAAAATCTTTGATCAAACCGAACCCTTCTTTCAAAACGATGAGGAACCTTAATGGTTCCTCATCATAACAGTAAACAATAT
>DATMYB010000213.1:0-4198 GCA_035561215.1 Syntrophomonas sp.
AAATAAAGGATGTAATACTGGGATGGGCATGGGAATGAAAATTGAAAAAAGAAAACCGATGATGCAATATGATTAAATAAAAGGGGGAGTTGAAAGTGACAGAGATTGAAAAGATAGAGAGGGCTAAATTATATTTAGCCAAACTTGCTAACGGTATTGATCCCATAACAGACCTGGAAATGCCGGCCGACAGTATGTTGAATAATGTACGGCTGTCACGCTGCTTTTTTTATGTCTCAGACATCCTGCTGCAGGTTATTGAAAACGGAGGAACCGTGGGAACCGGTAAACGGGCAAAAAAAGCGGATTTTATGCTTACAGAAAAGCAGCTGTCTGAAATCCCTTTTTCAAAGGTCCCCGTTGGAATCACTAATTTTGTTGCGTTAATAAATAGCTTGATAAATGAACATGAAATGAAAAAATTATCTGCTTTGTGGATAACCGCCTGGCTGGTCGATAAGGGTTATCTGGCTGAATTAACGGATCCATATGGTAATAAGAGAAAGATGCCGACTGAGGAGGGTAACTATATTGGGCTTACTGCAGAAACGCGCCAAGGCATGAGAGGAGAATATACGATGGCGCTTTACAGTGAGGAGGCTCAACGCTTCGTAATCGATCATCTGGATGCGATTCTGCAATCATACCGGGAAAAGAAGTCGTAGTCTAATACATAAGCGGACTTTCCATTTCATTAAGATAAGCCCGCTTAAACTGTGATATAATACCTGTAAATTACCAGTTACACGGATGATAGAAATTAAAGGAGTTTCAGATGAGCAGGGAAACAGAAAGAATCTTACGGGAATTAGAGAAACACCTAAGTGGTAAAGAAATTAACAACGATATCGAATATCAGAAAGCTGTCGATGAATTTATGATGATTCATAACTCGAAAGCCCCTAAGAAAAGGGGAAGGGATGCGTGGGATTATCTTGACATGGCTTATGAAGCCGATAGCGATCAGGAAGCATTGAAATATGCGCAAAAGGCGCTTCAACTGGATAAGGATTGTATTGACGCAGAGGTCATGATCGCAGAGCTGACAACGGAAGGCGGCGAAGAATTGAAGCTGATATATGAAAACCTGATTGCAAAAACAGAAAAGCGGTTAAAAGAAAAAGATGTTTTGAATGACGAGAATATAGGACACTTTTGGGGCATAGTGGAAACAAGGCCGTATATGAGATTGAGGTTCGCTTATATGCAGCATTTGATTGACCAGGGCAAACTCCGGAAAGCAGTGAAAGAATGCGAAGATTTATTGCTGCTGTCTGAAAATGATAATTTAGGAGTGAGATATATCCTGATCAGCTTATACGCGTTCTTTGAAGACGAGATCAATGTGAATAAGCTTTATAAAAAATTTGATTATGAATCAAGTGTACATATGCTGCTTCCTATTGTCGCTTTATATTATAAGCTGGACAACTACAAGAAAGCGGAGTTGTATCTGAAAAAAACTGGACAAAGTAACTGACAAATTGGAGGAGGTTTTTTGCAATGGTGACTGTTTTGAAGATTGGGATATTGACGATGTAATTGACCAGGGAATGTATCAGTACGGCAGCAAAGATGAAATTATGGTTGCTATGGCCGATTCCTCTTTTTTATATTCAACAACGGCAGGACTCTTTTCATGGATTGTACAACGGGTGGGAGCCTGAAAATTTTGTTTATAGCAGCCAGCCATAATCCTGCCGGCAGTCTACCACGGCGGTGACATAAACGGCGTTTCCCCGAAGCTCATAAAGCGCCAAATAATGCTTTTCAAAAAGTAGCTTGCGATATTTTTGAAAAGGGATCGCCCCATGCTCCAGCCATGGATTTCGTTCCGGCATGACGGCAAGGTCGCCTGTCATTTCACTAAACGCGTCGATCAGCCTGTTAGCTGCCGGCACACTGACGTTTGCCAAAAAGCGAGCGAGCGCTACGAGCATATCCCAGGCTGTTTCTGTGATATTTACCGTGTAAGGCTTATTTTTTCCTGGCATCGGCCACCTCCGCCACGGCCTTGTGCATGGCAGCGACCGTTTCCTCTACGGAGTAGGTCCTTCCCTTTTGGATATCAAGCTCCGACTGCAGCAGTTTTTCCTTTAGCTTGAGGAGACTCTCGCGCCGGGCAAACGATGCCACATCCATCACCACCAGATCGCCCTCTCCGTTTTTGGTCAGATACACCGGTTCACCTGTCTCTCTGCACAAATCAGAAATCTGATTGTAGTTTTTACGGATGGCTGCGGAAGGTTTTATGTTCATCATATTGTTCACCTCGCTTAATAGTATTAAGATATACTTATTGTATGCTTATTATACTACCAATCGATTGATTTGTCATTACAGATTTTCTTTGTAGATTTGTCTTCACTTTTTCGCGTTTCGATTTTTGCTGTAATTAATTGACATTATTTACAGCTGTTATTCAGGGAACCCCTATTTTCCGACCGGCAGAGTCACGATAAAACTCGATCCGAGGCCGGGTTCGCTTTGGACGCGGATGCTGCCGTGGCACAGTTCAACGATCCGTTTTACAAGGGAAAGGCCCAGGCCGTTGCCGCCCGGTATAACCAAAGCGGTCCGCTTTATAAAATTTGTCAAAGATGTGATTCAGCACATCCTGCGTCATGCCGATCCCGGTATCGGAAACTGTAATTTCAATGTCTTGCTTGTTTTGCTTCAGTATGATGGAAATGTCGCCGTTCTTGGGAGTAAATTTGACCGCGTTGCTGATCAAGTTGATCCAGACCTGCATCATCAGCTCCTCATTGCTGAAGTAATGCGCATGATCAAGGTCGATATTAAACGTGACATTTTTGCTTTCCCAGAGCGGTTCAAGCAAAAGAACCGCCTGACGGATCTGCTCATCCAGACGAAACTGTTTTTTCTCTGTGATCATTTCCTTGTTTTCCAGATTGGAAATCATCAGGATACTGCTCGACAGGTTGGCGAGCTGCTTGATACTTTCCGTAAGCTTCTGCAGAAATTCTCTTGATTCCTCTTCTGTAAGTTCAGGATTCCGGAGGATCGTCGCGTACCCTTCGATGGCGGCCAGCGGCGTCTTGAACTCATGGGAGATCATAACCACGAAATCGTTCCTGAGGGCTTCAATATTTCCAAGCTCGTGCACCATGGCGTTGAAATTGGACGATATCTCATCCAATTCTCTTACGTCTCCGCAATAACGCAGCCTTACGTTGAAATCCCCCTTCGCCACATTCGTCATTGCCTTACTGATAGCATTGATCGGCTTGAATACCTTTTTGCCGATCATATAGCTGACGGAACTGGCAATCATGATACATAATGCCAAAGTGATAAAGATCGACATGGCCGGACGTTTGGCCATACCGTCGATGATGCCCAGATTGACCATGATGTAAATGATAAGGATCAGCAATGTGGTGCTGAAGAAAATCGAGACAAATACAAAGGCTACGAAAGCCGCCCATATGCTTGGCAATTTTGTTTTGATCATTCCGCTTTCACCGCCTTATATCCTAATCCCCTGACCGTAATAATTTCAAAGTCCCCGCAATTCTTGAACCGTTCCCGCAAATGATTGATGTGGACGTCCACCGTCCGTTCATCCGATTCCGTGTCCATTCCCCAGATCTCATCCATTAACTGCTGCCGGGTAAATATCTTGCCGGGATAGGAAATCAGCTTGTACAGGAGCTGAAATTCCTTCGGCGGCAGGATGCTCATATCATGCTCCTGGATCACGGTAAGGGAATCCAGGTCAAGAATGGTGGAGCCGCATGTGATTTTGCGTTCATTGACAATGCGGGCACGCCTCAGAAGCGCTCCGATCCTCAGGATCATTTCGTCCCAATTGATGGGCTTTACCATATAGTCGTCCGTTCCAAGCAAAAACCCCTTTTGCATGTCTAAAAAACTCTCCCTGGCTGTAATCATAAGAAGCGGCATGTTGTAGCCGTGTTCCCTCAGTGTTTGAGTCAGTTCGAAGCCGTCCATTCCGGGCATCATGATATCGGTGATAATCAAATCGATGTATTCTTTGTCGATGATATCCAGCGCGGCAAGCCCGCTGTATGCAATAAACGGGTTGTATTTGTTCATTTTCAGGATGGTGCTGTAAATGCCGGCCAGCTTTGCGTCGTCTTCTACCACAAGGATATTAAACACTCTGTCCCCTCCAATCGGCGTCGATTCTTCCGCATCTGTCACTCTATATAAT
>DATMYB010000214.1:0-2796 GCA_035561215.1 Syntrophomonas sp.
TGATTGCATAGTAAGGAAAATATATAATCAAAATTTTACTACGAGGAGCTGATACGATGCAGATTAAACCATCTGCAAGCATCCGGCAAAACTACAATGAGATAGCAGATTTGTGCAGAGCTACAGGCAAGCCGGTGTATCTTACCAAGAACGGCGAGGGTGATCTCGTGGTGATGGATATAGAGGCGTTTGCCCGCCGTGAAAAAATGTTAAAGCTGCGGGAAGAACTGCTGGCCGTAGCGGAAGACCGCCTGGCTGGATGCGGCGGGACCACCCCTAAGGATCTGGACTGCTATTTGGACAGTATTATTAACGAGGTGGAACATGAAAGAGACGCTTCAGTATAAGGTAATCGTTTCCGATCGTGCCTGCTACATATTGGCTGGCCATATCCGTTTTCTGGCGCAGAAAAGCCCCGCCGCCGCCCGCAAAATCAAAAATGACCTGATGTCCTCCATTCTGTCTCAGTACCAGATGCCGGAGCGCTTTCCGTTGCTTGAGGACGAGTTTATTCCGCCCAACAAATACCATAAGCTTTTCGTTGAGAAATGGTATCTCATTTTAAGGATCGGACGGTATACATTGACTGCATCATGGACTGCAGGCGGGATTATGGTTGGCTGGTACGGTAGGCAAAGATACAATGAAAACATGAGGAAAGAGCAACAAGGGATAGGCTTTGAACCCTATAGAAGTTTTGATGGATTAGCTAAAATAAGCGGTTCTGTGTCTGAAACATCTTGGTATCCGGCGTGAAGCCGGAGGACAATACCAAACCATTGCTGAAAATGTCGTGCCGCGTAAAAGAGGAGATGGTTATGGCCACTGGTTATAAGATCATTGAGGCAACTGAGTGGAAACGTGATTGCACTGTCAGATATTCAGAAATAGCCCGGATAAAGAGATAACATCTTTTAGAGCAAACATCTGGAGGATTGGGGAGAACTCTATTTCCGAGACTATGGCGGAAGCATCCCGATGTCCCCGAAACATATGCCTTCTGTTTTACACATTGAGAGGAAACCCTTGATCCATTTTTCAAGTGATTACTAAGCCATTCATTATATGAAATGCGCGTTATTTTCCGAATATTAGAAAAAGAATGTCCATTATACAGGACGGTGTACGAAATAATGGACGCATCACCTAGATAAGATATGATTTTTTACTGATGATGAATTGAACTGCCTGAGTTTTTGCGGCCTAATTGTAGGGATTTCCGGACAGTTGCCTTGAAAATGCGGTTGATTAATGATCATCGGCACGATAGTTGCTACCCTATAAAAATTAATAGGGGGGGCGGATAATGTTTGAATAATCTATGGGAGGTGGTAGCCATTGGCGGCAGCAGAAAGGATTGAAACGATTGCGACTGATGTAACCCATGATGAATAGAGCTCCCGTTTCCGATAAAACATCAGATGGGGATTAAAGACATGGATCAAGAGTTCGTAGGCGCTGCTGTGCAGGAATAACATGGGGCGGTTCTCGGCAACAGGAAAGTTCGGGATATAGAAGGAGGTACGAAGTATGAGGAAATTGACCTCATTAATAGTCGCTTTATTGATGCTGATTTCGGCTGCCGGGTGCAGGGACGGAAATAAGTCCGGTAATGCCGAAAAAGTATATAAACTAAGAATGACATCAAGTCTTTCGGAATCGGGTGTGTATAGCAAGGGGATGAAAGCTTGGGCGGAAGAACTGGCCAAACGCACGAACGGACAAGTGGTGATTGACCAGATGACATGGAGCGGAACCATCGTTAAAGCGGATAACAATTTGGAAGGTCTCAGAGACCGGTTGGTTGACGTGGCTTTCATTTCAGTTACGAACCACCCAAACAAGACACCGCTGACCAATGCGCTTATCCCTTCTTTTTCCAGCGATTTTGCCGGAGCCGGGGCTGCCCAGGAGGAGTTGTGGAACACTGTGCCCGAGTTG
The DNA here is from genome assembly GCA_035561215.1 of Syntrophomonas sp. Classification (GTDB taxonomy): domain Bacteria; phylum Bacillota; class Syntrophomonadia; order Syntrophomonadales; family Syntrophomonadaceae; genus Syntrophomonas_B. The sequence continues at coordinate 1,942 of DATMYB010000214.1, forward strand.
AAAGAAGAGTGGGCCAAGTATAAGGTGGTGCCAGTGGCTTGGTTCAACGGCTATGGCGCCAATCTGTATACTAATTTTACAGTCGATCCCGATGCGAACTCCCCGCTGGCCGAACAAAAGATATTTGCTACGGGGGCTCAATCTCCGATTTTTGTTAAAAATTTGGGAGGGATACCGGTATCCATGCCTTCGGCGGATATCTATGTATCTATGCAGAAAGGTACGATTAAGGGCATAGCGGGAATTGCTCCTTTTGCGCTCAGCACTAACAAATTTGGAGAAATAACCAATCAGGTAACTGACTACCGCGTTACCGGTTCAACCATGTGGACAGGGATCGCATTCAACCAAGATGCTTACAATGAACTGCCGGACAGCGCCAAGCAGGTCATAGCCGAGATCGCGGATATACCGGCTCAGGTTTGCGACAGGGCGTTCAACGATTCTACTATGGCGGGCTATAAAATAGTTGAACAAAATGGAGGAACCTTAGTACAGCTTACTGAGGAACAAGCCGCCGACTGGCAGGAGATGATCAAGCCGGAAGCTCTTTGGGAGGCTAACATTAAGACAGCGGAAGCGGCCGGATATAAGAATGTACGCGAGCTGTTGGCAAAAGAAATCCAAATCATGGAGGATTATGACGCCCAGCATCCCCATAAGACTTTGCTGGAACAGTATTTTGAACTAAAGAAAGAAAATAAAATATGATTTCTCAATCATCCTGTTTGACCGGAGGGATGGGAGTGACGGCTCCTTCCCTCCGGTAAGTTTAAATGGCAATAGCAAGACAATCGTAAAAGCAATAGTTCAACATCCAGATTTTACTGGGAGGTATAAGTTTGAAACCAACAC